>NZ_DATJIY010000086.1:0-31104 GCF_035492835.1 Dinghuibacter sp. | reverse complement strand
TCTTTACCGTCGGCGGCGGGATCGGGACCCTGGCGGGGTTGGCGGTTTTTATCTGGGGCGGGAATTTTATCATTCAGAAGCTCAACGCCAACCAGAAGAAGCTGGACGTCTTTATCGGTTGTATCTTCCTGCTCACGGCGTTTATACAGACGTATAAGATCGTGTATCCGCACGGGGTGCACATACGTTAAGCGCGGGGCGGCGCCTTGCGCATCTTCCGTGTCTTGCGGCGGGCGGGCGCCTAGACGAAAATCTCCCTCGCCATCCGGCGCGCCTCGCTGAGGAGTCCCGCGTCGATGCGGCTTTCGTAGCCGTTCTTTTGCAGGTACTCGAAGATATCCGCGGTGTCGATGTTGCCGACGAGCTCGTCCTGGGCCAGCGGGCAACCGCCAAAGCCGCCGAGGGCGCCGTCGATACGGCGGGAACCGCCTTCCAGAGCGGCGGCGATCTTTTCAGTGACGCCGCCGGGGCGGCTGTGGAGGTGGACGCCGATTTCCATATCGGGCAACGCGGTTACGAGGTGGTGCGTCAGCGCGTGGATCTCCTCGGGCGTGGCGACACCCACGGTGTCGGACAGGGATATGCTGGTGATCCCGACGGAGGCGAGCTTGTGCGCCCATTTATAGACGACGTCCTTGGAGTAAGGGTCCTTGTAAGGATTGCCAAAGGCCATCGAGAGATAGACGACGAGTTGCTTGTCGGACTGTTTGGCCAGGTAATGGATATCGAAAACGCGCTCGTAGGCCTCGGTGATGCTCGCACCGGTATTTTGCTGCTGGAAGGTTTCGGACAACGAGAACGGGAAACCGAGATAGCCGATTTCGGGGTGGCGGCACGCGTCTTCGGCCCCGCGGCGGTTAGCCACGATCGTAAGCAGGCGGGTGTCATGGATCGGGCGGTGGATACCGGCCAGGACGGCTTCGGTGTCGGCCATCTGGGGGATCACCTTGGGGGAAACGAAACTGCCGAAGTCGAGGGTGTCGAATCCAACGCGCATCAGGGTGTTGATATAGTCGATCTTGACGGCGGTGGGGATGGGGTGCTTCCAGCCCTGCATCGCGTCCCGGGGACATTCGATGACTTTTACAAAACGGCTTTTCTGGAGGGCGGGCGCGGTGCTGTCTTTAATGTGCATACAGTCGGTGTTTCAGGGCTTCGTATAAGATAATGCCGGCGGCGACGGAGACGTTGAAGGAATCGAAACCGCCCGCCATGGGGATGGTGAAGCGGACGTCCGCGGCCTTTTGGAGGAAGTGCTGGACGCCGTTTTCCTCGTTACCCATGATCACACACGTGGGTACGGCCCAGTCGACTTCGAAGACGCGGACGGGGGCGTTCATTTCGGCGGTGCAGACCCGGATGCCGTTGAGGTGGAGGGTGTCAACGGCCTTCAGCAGGCTGCCCACGCGGCAGACGTTGATCTTTTCCAGGGCGCCCGCAGAGGACTTCATCGCCTCTCCGTTGAGCGCGCCCACGCCCTTGTCGGGGATGACGAGCGCCTGCGCCCCGCAGCAGAGCGCGCTCCGCGCGATCGCCCCGATATTGCGGACGTCGGTGACGCCGTCGAGCATGACAAAGAGGGGCGTTTCACCCCTTTCCACCGTCTGGTCGATCACCGCCTGGAGGTCCATGTACGTGATCAGGGCGGCGATGGCGACGACCCCCTGGTGGTTGGCGCGGGTAAACCCGTTCAGCTTTTCGACGGGGACGGTATTGATGGGCACCTGGAGGGTGGCGGCCAGGCGGCGGATTTCCTCGATGCCTTCGCCCGTTGCGCCCTTTTGCATAAAGATGCGGTCCATACCCTTACCTGCCTCCAGGGCTTCCAGGAGGGGCTTGCGACCGATGACCAGGGAGGGCTTCGCGGCGCGGGGGCCCGGGGCGCGATTGCCCGAAGCGCCCGCTGGGCGTTTGCCGGCGGCGCCGGGCGGGCGTCGGTCCGAAGAGCCGCCCGGGGGTTTGTTGGGGAGAAAAGGCATGGGGCAAAATTCGGGAAAGTTATGATATGTGTACCATAACTATCTCCACTTTGTAGGCCGGCTTAGTGTCTCGCCATAGGCAGTCTGAAACTTTTCTTCAAATTGACTGTCCGCCAGTTTTTTTCGTCCGATGACCAAAGACCCCTTGGCGTAGTTTCTAATTTTATCATTAACCCGGCCGGGTGGAAATGCGACAAGTACACGCTTCGATAAACCGGACTCATTGATATGCCGTATTGGAGGTACCAAATCCGTATCCCCCGATATCAACATAGCCATGTCAAAACGATCCCCGTAGAAGTCCGCGAGCATATGTGTGGCGATATTGACATCCGTCATTTTCTCGCTGTTCACATGCGATACCTGGCCACAGATTTGACATTGACTTTTTCCCTTTTGGAATATACCAAGGATTATCTGTATGCGCGCAACCGTGGACAATGCATCAAAATAGATTATCTGCCGGGCACGTCTATCGGCGTTGTTGTCAATAGCGGAGGAAAAATATTTTATCCCAACCAACTCTTGTTGAGGCTTTAAAAGCTCAAGAACAAGCGTTTCCAAATTGAGCCAACTATAACGCCTAAAACCGTTATCTTTCAATCCGTTATACAAATTGAAGCCGTCAACGTAAGCAATTACCCGCTCTTTTCCTGAAGTACCCACGGTAAAAAATTTGTTTACTATTTATATGTGTGCTACATTTGTACCAGCCCCACTGAATTTTTCAATTCAGCCCGACGCACCTGCAAAGGTGCGTTTCTTTTTATACCCTTCCCCTCAAGTCCCGTGAAATACGGAGACCCCCACAAGCTTATAAAGATAAGCTACCGCTTCACTTCCTAAACAGCCTTAGTTAAAATTTGAAATAAGCTTAGACGCGCCCCTTTGGCACGTGCGCGCTGACGAAGTCGATCTGCTCCGGCGTAAAGGGCGCCAGCGGCAGGATAAACGCGGAGACGCGGTCGGTGAACAGGAGCAAGTACCCCCCTACCCTTTGTTTACGCACCAGGCCCTCCCAGGGCAGCATCTCGGTGGCGACGTTCAGCCACACGCCTTCATCGGTAAAGGTATAGACGACCTGCTGGGAGC
Organism: Dinghuibacter sp.; assembly: GCF_035492835.1. Lineage (NCBI taxonomy): Bacteria > Pseudomonadati > Bacteroidota > Chitinophagia > Chitinophagales > Chitinophagaceae > Dinghuibacter > Dinghuibacter sp. The sequence goes on along the minus strand of NZ_DATJIY010000086.1, from coordinate 28,033 downwards.
TGAGGTTGCCGTACCGGTAGGTCCGGGCGGCGAACCAGGCATTGAAGAGCGGAAAAGCTATCGCAAAGAAGAAACCGATAAACAACGTCGGATATACGTCCCCGATACGGGGGATGGCCCCAAAAGCCTCAAGCAGCCCAAAACCCAGGGCGGCGACGCCTACGCAACAAAAAAACAGGATGATCGGGTTCGTATAGATGCGCAGCACGCTCATACGCACGAACTCGGATTTCGTCAGGTGTGCATTTATCGAGAAGGACATCCGGCAAAGGTAAGGAAAACGGTTTTGCGGTTATACTGCTGTAAGCGCGCTTCGGGGCTGTGGGCATGCGCCTGCCGCCTACCGTCTGCGCGCTTCGCGCCGGTGCGGCGAGGCACGGCAGCGGCGGCAGCACCGGGACTAGTGCGGGATGGCCGGTGAGGCCGAGGGCGTGGCGGCGTGGCCGTTCTCGGAGGGGGTGTATGATGCGTTCATGTCGGCGATGATCTGCTTTTGCTTTTCGGGGTGACCGAGGTGGAAGCGGCGCATGAAACCGTCGGCTAAAGAGTAGATGACCGGGACCACGATCAGGGTGAGGAACATCGACGAGATGAGGCCCCCGATGACGACCCAGGCGAGGCCGTTCTCGACGGCGGAGACGCCGCCGTGGGCCAGGGCGATGGGGAGCATCCCGAAGACCATCGCGATGGTGGTCATGAGGATGGGGCGGAGACGCGCGTGGTTGGCGTAGATCAGGGCGTCGACGGTGTTGTGGCCTTCGGCCTTCGACTGGTTGGTGAAGTCGACGAGGATGATGGCGTTTTTGGCGACCAGACCCATGAGCATGATCAGACCGAGGATGGTGAAGATGTTGAGGGTGTTGTTGGTGAGCGCGAGGGCCAGCAGGGCGCCGATGAGGGCCATGGGGAGCGAGCCCATGACGACCAGCGGGTAGATATAGCTGTCGTAGAGGGCCACCATGATCAGGTAGACGACGACGATGGAGATCAGGAGCGCTACGCCGAGGGTGGCGAAGGCGTCGCCCTGGTTTTCCTGGTCGCCGGCGAAGATATAGGTGACGCCGACGGGGCGTTTCATCTTGAGCAGCTTGGCGGCGAACTCGGCGGTGACGGTACCGGAAGGACGGCCGATGACCTGGCTGCGGACGGAGACAGAGGGGCTTTTGTCGCGGCGTTCGAGCTCGCTGGGGCCGGACCCTTCGGTGACGGTGGCGAACTGGTTCAGGCGGACGAGCTCCCCGTGGCTGTTGATAAAGGCCAGGTTGGACACGTCGGCCATGTTCTTGCGGTCGAAGCGGCCAAAACGGAGGTTCATGTCGTATTCGTACGCGCCCTGGCGGTATTTCAGCTTGGAGTCGTCGGCGGTACCCTGGAAGGCGGTCGCCATGGTGGCGCCCACCACGTCGAGGGTGAGACCGAGGGCGGACATCTTGTCGCGGTCCATGTGGACGTCGATTTCCGGGGTGCCTTCTTCCATGGAGAGCTTGGCCTCGGTGATGCCGTTGAGGGTGCGCAGCGTGTCGAGGGCAACCGTGGCAAAGGCCATGGCGCTGTCGAGGTCGGCGCCCAGCACGTCGAGCTGGATGGGCGCGGCCTGGGCCGAACCAAGGATGCTCACGGGCAGGGTCTTGACCTTGACGCCGGTGAGCTGGTCCTGGAGGTCTTGCTTGACGTGGGCGGCGTAGATATCGGACGAGACGGACCGCTTGCTTTCGTCCACCAGGGTCACGGTGATCTGCGACTCGTAGGCCACGGCCTGGTTGGCCTGGCCGAAGTTGTCGGCGGACGCCTGGCCGACGACGGTGATCATGGAGACCACTTCGGCTTTTTTGGCCAGGAAGGCTTCGGCTTTCATCGTGGCCTGGTTGGTCTGCTGGACGGACGCATCCTTGGGCAGCTCCAGCGCGACGATGAACTGACCGCGGTCGCCGTTGGGGATGAACTCACCCCCTATGTATCCGCCGCCGACCAGGTAGAAGGACGAAAACAGCAGCACGGTGGCGACGAGCATGGTCGCCACGCGGTGACGCAGCGCCCAGCGGAGGAGGCTGCTCATCCAGTGGGTGAAGGCTTCGAGCCGGCGCTCGAACCACATAATGAACTTCTCGAAGATGTTCTTGCCGGTCAGGTGTTCCAGTTTCCCGATACGGGAGGAGAGCAACGGCACGATCGTAAAGGAGGACAGCAGGCTGAAGGCGGTAGCGATCATGACGACGATACAGAACTGCTTCAGGATCTGCGAAACGATTTCATTGGTCAGGGATATGGGGAGGAATACGACGATGATGACGGCCGTGATGGACATAACGGTTACGCCTATTTCGGCGACGGCGTCATAGGACGCGCGGACCCGGTTCTTGCCCATTTCCATGTGCCGCTGGATGTTTTCCAGGACCACGATGGCGTCGTCCACGAGGATACCGACCACCAGCGAGAGACCCAGCAGGGACATCAGGTTGAGCGAGAAGTTGAAGAGCTTCATCCCGATGAAGGTCGCGATCAGCGACGCGGGAATGGAGATCATCGTGATAAAGGCGTTCCGGATGGTGTGGAGGAACAGCAGCATGACCGCGGCCACGAGCAGCACGGCGATGAACAGGTCGCGAATGACCGAGTTGGCGGAATCGAGGGTAAAAGTGGAGGTATCGTTGGCGATACCCAGTTTTAATTGAAAGGACTTGTATTCGTCCTCGAGCTGGACGACGGCGGCCTTGACCTCCTTGCTCACGGTCACGGCGTTGGCGTCGGTCTGTTTCTGGAGCTGGATCGCGATGGACTCTTTCTGGTCGACGCGCGCCAGCTGGTCCTGGTCCTTGATCCCGTCCTGTACGTCGGCGATGTCGCTCAGACGCACCTGGGTGCCGTTGTCGGTGGTGGTGACGACGAGGTTGCGGAGCTCGTCGATGGAGGTCAGCTTACCCTGGAGCCGGATCGACATGTTCTGCTCGTCGGTCTTTATGGCGCCGGTCGGGTACTCCTGGTTGGCGTTGGTCACCACCTGGCGGACCTGGGCCAGCGAGAGCTTATAGGCCTCCAGCTTCTGGGCGTTGACGTTGATCTGGATTTCGCGTTCTTCCCCACCCACCAGCGTGGCCTGGGCCATACCGGGGAGCCGGGAGAGCATCGGCTGTATCTTCTGGTTGACGATGTCGTAGAGCTTGGTGGCTTCCATATTGGCGGTAGCCGAGAGCGTGATGATGGGCAGGTCGCTCAGGTCGAACTTGTTCAGCGACGGTGTCTTGGCATCGGTGGGCAGGTCGCTGATGATGACGTTGACCCGCCGCTGCGCGTCCTCCAGCGATACGTCGGCGTTGGCCGCGGTGGTCAGCTGGATGGTGAGCACCGACAGGTTGTCGCTGGAGATCGCGGTCAGCTTCTTGACGTTCTCCATGGCGGCCACGGCGTTCTCGATCTTCTTGGTGATCGAGCTTTCCACTTCCTCCGGACCCGCCCCCGGGTAGACCGTGGTGATCGTGATCACGTTGGAGGCAAACTTGGGGAACAACTCGTAGTTCAAAGAAAAATACGAGAGCAGGCCCATCAGGGTCAGGATGGAAAACAGCACGACAACCAGGGTCGGGCGCTGTATCGATATCTTTGAAATTTGCATGGCTTACTGTTGTTGTTTCTGAACGGCCACCGGGGTGCCATCCACCAAATTCACCTGTCCGCTGGTAATAACCGTGTCTCCCTTTTGCAGCCCTTCGCGGACCTCTACCCTATCTCCGTAGATACGGCCGGCGACGACCTTGTGGAGCCGCGCCAGACCGCCGTTCATAACATATACTTCGTTGCTGTTGACGCCCCCGTTGAAGGCGGAGCGCGGCACCAGCATCATCGGTTGCATCTGCGGGAGCACGAAGTGCGCGGTCCCGTACATACCTGCCTTAACCGGTTTAGCGGCGCTGTTGACGATTTCGATGTCCACCGGGTAGCTGAGGGTGTTGTCGCCCTGTACCGCGATAAAGGTGATGTGCCCTTCATAGTGCACCTCCGGGTACACATTGGCGGTGACGTCCACCTTCTGGCCGACCTTGAGCGCGACGACCTGGCCTTCCGGTACGTTGACCGTGAGCTTGAGCCGGGACACGTTGACGATGTCGACGATCTTGTTGCCAAGGGCCAGGTAGGTCCCCTGCTCGACGTATTTCTTGTTCACGACGCCGGAGATCGGCGCCTTGACGTAGGTATCGTTGATCCGCTTCTTGGCCTGCTCCACGGCGGCGGCGATCTGCTCGTACTGGAAGTTGGCGTCATCGACCTGTTTCTGGGTAACGCCGCCCGCGGGCAAGGCTTTTGCGTAGCGGTCCTTGTCGACCGCGGCTTGCTGCAGCCGGCTTTGCTGGTTGGCGAGGTCCTCCTGGAGCAGCTTGTCGTCCAGGCGGGCGATGACCTGCCCTTCGGAAACCACAGAACCTTCCTTCACCATCAATTCCGTAATCTGCCCGGCGGATTGCGCCAGGAAGGTCAGCGACTGCACCGGGACGAAGTTTCCGTTGGCGTCGAAGTGGGGATCGAAGGGGGTGACATCCGCGATATAGGTGAGGACGGGAACCGCGCCGTTGTTGCTCTCCTTCACCACGTCGGTATGCGCGGTGTTTTCCTTTTTAATCGCGCCCAGCTTCCAGACGATGAAAGCCAGGGCGGCGGCGATGATCACGACGGTGACAATGACGTTCCTTATTTTCTTAGACATGACAGATTGTTAATTGAGTAACGAGGGAAGGTTTCCATTGGCTTTGATCAACCCGATCTCCGCTATCTTATATTGAAGGAGGGCGCTGTTGTAGTTGTTCTCCGCGGTGAGGTAGGAGTTCTCGGCGTCCAGGAGGTCCGTCAGCGTGGACAACCCCTGGCGGTAGTTGCTGTCGGTCACCTTGTAGACTTCCAGGGCCAGCTCCAGGTTGTCCTTTTGGGCCCGGATGGTATTGATGCTGGTCTGGAGGTATATCTTGGAGTTGCGGTAGGACAGGTCCAGCTGCGACGCCGTCTGGGCCGCCTGCTCGTTGTACTGGTCGATGGCGATCTGCGCCTGGTGGACGCGCGACCGGCGGGCGCCCCCGTCGTAGATGGGTATTTTCAGGTTGAGGGCGATGTAGCCGACCTGGTACCAGATGGCCGTGGTCCCGTGCCCGATAAAGTCGAAGTTGTCGCTGACGCCGTTGGTGGAGTAGTTCCCCTGGAAGGAAAGGGAGGGATAATACTGCGCCTGGTTGGCCTTTTTCTGGTAGCCTTCCAGCTCCGCCTGTTTCTTGAGGATGGTATATTCCAGCCGGTTGTTGAGGTTCAGCCCGGAGTCGAGGGTCATGTTGCTGCCGATCTCGCTTTCGACCGTCTTCTGGTCGAATACGTCCAGTATCAGGGGTGCGTCCAGCGGCATCCCCATCAGGTAACGGAGCTGGAGACCCTGTTGTACGATCGAATCCACGAGGGCGGTGCGCTGGGTATTGAGGTTGGTCAGGTTGACCCTGAGCCGGTCGACGTCGATCTTCCGGGCCAGGCCGTTTTCGAACTGAGACTGAGTGCTTTGCATCACCTTTTGGATGTTGGCGATGTTGGAATCCAGTACGGCCACCTGGGTGCCGGTGACCTGGGCCTGGTAGTACACCTGGGCCACCTGCTCGATCACCTGGACCTTGGTCAGGGCCGTGTGCATGGTATAGTAATCCATCCCCGCCTTGGCCGCCTTGACCGCCGTGAACACCGACTGGTCGTAGATCTTCTGGTCCAGCGTGGCCTGGCCGGTGAGCTGCCAGGTCAGGGTGATGGGGATCGGCTTACCGTTCCCACCGGGGAACTGGCTGGCGATCGCCGGCGGGAGGACCAGCACCTGCTTCTGGACGTTGTCCTGGAGCAGCCCCGACGTATTGATCTGGGGGAGCGCCTGGGCCTTGGTCTCCTTGATCTTTTCGGCGCCGGTCTTTTCATCGAACCGGGTAACGGCGATCTGCTGGTTGTGGGCGACGGCAAATTGCAGGCACGCCTTGAGATCGAGGGGCTGGGTCTGCGACTGGGCAAACCCTACCTGGGCTGCCCCCCCTAGGAGGAGGCAGGCCAGGCCCATTCTGATTATTTGATCCATACGATGCATAAATTCCATGGCAAAATTACGGCTGGAAACTTTTGAAACAAAAAAAGTTTCTGCCGATTTTCAGGATTTGGGCGGGTTTGCTGGCTTAAATTATCATGTAGTCAGGCGCCGGACGTATTTTTCGTCGTAGAGGTGCTGGATAAGCCCATCCACGAGACCGATCTTGGGTACATAAATTTCTTCTACGTTCGTCCAACGCATTACATTAATATATATCTGCAGCGCCGGTACGATGACGTCTGCCCGGTCTTCCTTGAGCTTGTAGAGGCGGATGCGTTCTTCCACGGTAAAGCTACTAAGTTCTTTCAAATAGTCCTTGAGTAGTTCAATATGGAGGGGTTTGCCGTCTTTTCGTTTGGATAGCGAAAAGATCTTATTGATGTTGCCGCCGGAGCCGATGGCCGTCACGTGGGGGTAGCCCTTGGTCCGGGTGCGGAGGAAGTTCTTGACCTCTTCCCAGTTGGCCTCGGAAACCTGATCTTTCAATAGACGAATAGTACCGATATTAAAGGATTCCTTGAATTCCAGGCGGCCATTGGTGAAAAAGGTGAGCTCGGTGGACCCGCCGCCTACGTCGATATAGAGGTACGCGTCGTCTTTGCCGAGGCTTTCGGCGATGTGGTTCTCATAGATGACCGCGGCCTCTTCCTGGCCGCTGATGACCTTGATCTCGATCCCGGTCTCCGCCTTGACCCGGCGGATGATCTCCGTGGCGTTCCGGGCGTCGCGCATGGCGGACGTGGCCGCGGCAATGACGTACTCGACCTGGTAGATGTTGAGGAGGTGCTTGTAGGCCTTTACGGTCTCGACCAGCCATTGCACGCGCTCCCGGCTGATCTCTCCCTGTTCGAACACGTCGAACCCCAGGCGCAGGGGTACCCGGACCAGGTTTAGTTTGATGAATTCGGGTTTGCCCGCCGCCGTCATCTTCACTTCCGAGATGAGCAGCCGGGCCGCATTACTGCCTATGTCGATCGCCGCCAGTCTCAAGCGCTACGGGTTGTTGTTTTAGCTTGTTTTCCAGGTAATGGTGTATTTCGATTTGTGACCGGACCTTCTTTCCAGGCGTATGCACGTACGCGTTCGAGAGCTCGTTGTCGAGTACCCGGGCCTTTACGTTGTCGCTCAGCTGGATCTGCAGGACGTCCTTCAACTCCTGCTGAATAGCCTCGTCCAGGATGGGACACCCCGCCTCGACGCGGTGGTCGAGGTTGCGCACCATCCAGTCCGCCGAAGATATGTAAACTTTTTCCTTTCCGCCATTATGAAACACCATTACCCGGGAATGTTCCAGGTATTCGTCGACGATGCTGATGGCGCGGAAAGGCTTTTTATACTTTTTGTTCTCCGTATAAGCGCAGAAGATGCCCCGGACGATCATGTTGATCTCCACGCCGGCGCGGGCGGCCTCGTAGAGCTTTTCGATCAGGATCTCGTCCGACAGGGAGTTCAGCTTGATCGTCATGGCGGCCTTTTTCTTCTCCTTAGCGCGCTTGATCTCCCCGTCGATGTTCTTGAGGATCTCGGTACGCATGCTGACGGGGCACACCAGCAGGGTTTTGATCTGCTTGAGCTGGGCCGCGCGCAGCTTGGGCTGCTCCAGGTAGTTGAAGATCCGGTTGATGTCCGCCATAATGGCCCTGTTGGCGGTCAGCAGACAGTGGTCGCCATAGAACCGGGCGGTCCGCTCGTTCAGGTTGCCCGTGGACACGAAGCCGTACTGGATAACCCGGCCATTGACGCGCTTTTTGATGACGCAGCACTTGGCATGGACCTTCATGTCGGGCACGCCCAGCAGGACCTTGACGCCCTCTTCTTCGAGGACCTCTTTCCATTCCAGGTTGGCTTCCTCGTCAAAACGCGCCTTGACCTCCATCATCACCGTGACCTGTTTCCGGTTCCGGACCGCGTTGATCAGGGCGTTGATGACCTTCGAATTGGGCGCCAGGCGGTAACACGTGATCTTGATCTGTACCACTTCGGGGTCCATCGCGGCCTCCCGGAGGAGGTCGATGACCGGAGTAAAGCTATGGTAGGGGAAGTGGAGCAGCACGTCTTTTTCCAGGACGACCTCGGTAACCCGCCGGTGCTCTATCAGCGAAGGATGAGCAACCGGTTTGTGCCGTTCGGGCCGGGGGAAAACGTCCGGGAAGTCCATGAAGTGCCGGAAGTTGTGGATACGTCCCCCCGGGATGATGTTGTCCCGCCCGGTCAGGTTGGAGCGGCGGACGAGGTATTCCAATAGTCCCGGGTCCATTTCTTTGTCGTAGACAAAACGCACCGGTTTCCCCTTCCGCCTCGCCTTCAGCCCCTTCTCGATCTTTTGGACCAGGGAGGTGGAAATGTCGTTGTCGATGTCGATCTCGGCGTCCTTGGTAACTTTGAAGATGTGGGCGCTAAAGGAATCGTAGCCGAAATAGGAGAATATCTGGGGCAGCGAAAACCGGACGATGTCCTCCAGGAGGATGATGTTGTGCTCGCCGGGTTTGGAGGGGAGCTCCACGAACCGCGGGGCGGTCTTGGTGGGTACCTCGATCAGGGCGTATTTCTTGTCGTAGGCGTTGTGCTTCTTGGACATGACCACCCCCAGGAAAATCGACTTGTCCCGGAGGTAGGGCAGGTCCGGTATGCTCTCCAGCATCAGCGGGATGACGCCGCTGCGGACCACTTCCTCGAAGTAGTTCAGGACGAAGGCCTGTTGTTCTTTATTCAGCTGCGTTTCGTTCAGGAGGTAGATACGTTCCTTGGCCATTTCGTCCAGGATGATGTTCCATATCCGGTTGAACTCGTTCTGCTGCTGGAGCACGATCATCTGGATCTCCTCCAGGATGCGTTCGGGGGAGTCCTCGAGGTGCATGTTGACGCGACCCTTTTTGCCTTTTTGCTGTATTTCGATCATCCGTTTCAGCGTGGCTACGCGGACGCGGAAGAATTCGTCCATGTTGTTGGAGAAGATGCCGAGGAATTTGATCCTTTCGCGGAGGGGAACGCTGGGATCGTTTGCTTCCTGGAGAACGCGGCCGTTGAAACTTAGCCAGCTGATGTCGCGGACTATGGTCTTGCCTTTGTTGCTTAACATAGGTATAAATATATGGGCCCCAATGGGCTTCGCAGTGTTAAATTATTATTACAGCCGGTTGATCTTTTCGATGATCCCGGTGGTGGAATAGCCCTGTTCGTAAGGGATGACCTCGACGGCCCCACCCCACCCCAGGACCTCTTTGGCGCCCACGATGGTGTCGATCTGGTAGTCGCCGCCCTTGGCCAGGACGTCGGGTTTGACGGCGGTGATGAGCTCGTACGGCGTGTCTTCGTCGAAGAGGATCACCGCGTCCACGAACTCCAGGGCGGCCAGCAGCAGCAGGCGGTCGCCTTCTTTGTTGATCGGGCGTTGCGGCCCTTTCAGGCGTTTTGTAGAGGCGTCGGAGTTGACGCCGACGACCAGGAAGTCGCCAAAGGTGGCGGCTTTGCCGAGACAGTCGATGTGACCGCGGTGGAGGATGTCGAAGCAACCGTTGGTGAATACGATCTTTCTGCTCAGGAAGCGCTCGCGGGCCACGGTGAGCAGGAGCGTTTCCAGGGAATACATTTTGCTAGCTGTGTGCGGGTAGTTCTTCATTCTTGCTTGTGCGTTTTGTCTTGGATGCCAGCAGCACGAAGGACGCGCCGCCTACGACGATGATGAGCACGGTCGGTACGATCCACAGCAGGTTGCCCGCCGCCAGCGCGATCCCCCCGGGGATGGCGTAGAACATCAGGGTCCGCTGGACCAGCAGGGGGTACGAACCGACGCCGCCCTGGGTGACCACCATGCCGATGCTGCCCACACCGAGGACGCTGAGGGCCTCCTTGGCGCCCAGACCATCCAGCTCCCGGAAGGAGTACATCCCCAAACGGGTGCACGCGTAATACAGGGACCAGATCAGGACGGTGTGGAAAAAGAACCACCCCTTCTTTTTGATCAGGCGGACCTTGACGATGCCGGCCCACATGCCGGTGACGATCTTCCTGGCCCAAACGACGAGCTTGTGCTCCTTGAAGCGGATGAACAGGTAGATGACGAGGACGGCCACCAGGACGAAGCTCAGCGCAAACCACAACAGGAGGTGGTTGTTTTGACCCGGTTTTCCCCTCAGCTGGCTGAGGAAAAAGTCGTTCAGCTCCCCGGCCTGGAGCGAAAACGCCAGGAAGAATACCACAAAGAGACAGACGACGTCGATCAACCGTTCGACGATGATCGTGCCCAGCAGCTGCTCGATGGGGATGTCCTCCTGCCGGCCCAGGAGGGTGCACCGGAGCACTTCGCCCAGCCGGGGCAGGATCAGGTTGGCCCCATAGCCCACCATCACGGAGTAAAAGACGTTGAGGGTGGCGGGTTTGTACCCCAGGGGCTGCATCATGATCTTCCAGCGCACGGAACGGCTCCAGTGGCTGAGCAGGTAGAGCAGGCAGATGGGGAGGAGCAGGATGTACCGTGCCTGTCTGAGCGCGCCCTTTATCTGCACCCACTGATCGGGTGTGACCTTGTGTATCGGGAACCATACGAGTACAATACCGAGGGCAAGGAAAAGGGCGTAGCGGAGGACAAGCAGGAGCTTCTTTTGCATACCGAAAGATATGCAATAAAACTATAGTCTATTTCCCTCTTTGGGAAATACCAGCCACGGCTTGAAGGTCCTGGCTTTTTCAAAATCCATCGTGGCATAGGACATGACGACGATGACGTCGCCGGCGAGCCCCTGGCGGGCGGCGGGCCCGTTCAGGCATACGACTCCGGAGCCGCGTTTGCCCTTGATGATGTATGTTTCCAGGCGGGAGCCGTTGTTGACGTTGACCACCTGTACCTTTTCGTTTTCGATGAGGTTCGCGGCATCCATCAGGTCCTCGTCCAGCGTCAGGCTGCCCACATAGTTCAGGTTCGCCTCGGTTATCACCGCCCGGTGGATCTTCGATTTTAGTACTTCGATTTCCATAAGGGCGCAAAGTTACGACACTTTATGCAATTGGTGTGCCTGGGCGAGGACCTCATTGTCAATGAGGCGGACGTCGTTGTAGAAGGCGGCGATAAGCGCGACGGCGGGGGTTTTGCCGTCCCACTTCCCCAGGAGGCGCAGCGAGGCGGCGTCGGCGATGGAGACGTAGTCCACGCGGAAGCCCTTGGCTTCCAGCGCCGCCCTGGCGGCATCGGTGAGCGCTGTCAGCGGGCCGCGGGTGAAGCCCCGGCGGATGTCTTCGAGGGCCTCGTAGATCGCGATCGCTCCGGCGCGGTGCGCCGCGTCGAGGCGCATATTGCGGCTGCTCATCGCCAGCCCGTCGGGTTCGCGGCGGATGGGGCTGACGACCAGGGTCACGGGGAGGTGTTCCAGGTCGATCAGTCGCTGAACGACCATGCACTGCTGGTAGTCCTTCTGGCCCATATAGAGGTCGTCGGGCGCGACGATCCGGAGCAGCCGCTCCACCACCTGGCAGACGCCCTGGAAGTGACCGGGGCGGTAGGCGCCCTCGAGGACGGTTTCGAGATAGCCGAGGTCGTAGTGTTTTGCCGGGGCCGTGCCCTGGGGGTAGATTTCGGTGACATCCGGCAAGAAAAGTACATCGGCACCCGTTTTCTCCAGGAGATATACATCCTGATCGACCGTTTTGGGGTATTTCTGGAAATCGGAGGGGTCGTTGAACTGGGTCGGGTTCACGAACACGCTGACGACGGTAAAACGGCCGCCGGCGCGGGCCTCCCGGATCAGGGAGGCGTGACCGTCGTGTAGGGCGCCCATGGTGGGGATGAAGCCCAGGCGGGGGCCTTGGGGACGGGCGGAAAGGTATTCGTTTAAAGAGCCGATCGTTCGACAGATAACCATAGCATGTCCTTTATCAAAAAAAGGTTACCTTTGCACTCATTTTGTCAGGTAACAATTCCTTAACTTAACCTAAATGCCAGCAAAGAAACGGATTTTATTCATAGCCAACGAAATGTCTCCCTACTTGGAGGAAACGGAATTCTCCGCAATCATCAACCAGTTGGCTATCAAAGCAAATGATAACGGTTTCGAAGTGCGCTGTATCATGCCCCGTTTCGGTATGATCAATGAGCGGAGGCACCGCCTCCATGAGGTGGTCAGGCTGTCAGGGATTAACGTTTCGGTGGATAACGACGACTACCCCCTCCAGATCAAGGTGGCGTCTTTGCCCAATGCCCGTTTGCAGGTGTATTTCCTGGACAATGAGGATTTTTTCAAACGCAAGGGCGTGCTGTGCGACGAGTCCGACAAATGGTACGAGGACAACGACCTGAGGACGATCTTCTTTTGCAAGGGCGCCCTGGAAACGGTCAAAAAATTCGGCTGGCCTCCCGACATCATCCATTGCGCCGGCTGGATGACCGGGCTGATCCCGCTGTACCTGAAGACCGCCTATAAGAAAGAGCCTGTGTTCAACCATACCAAGGTCGTGTTCACCATCGGGCAGAACACGTTCACCCAAAGCCTCGGCCCGGACCTGGTCAAAAAGGCGATCATCCACACCAACATAAAGGAAAAAGACCTGGATCCCTTCAAGGACGCCAATAACACCGCGATGTTCCGGGGCGGCGCCTGTTACGCCGACGCCATTACCTTTGGCGCGGAAAAGGTCGACAAAAAGCTCCTCGAGGAATTTGGCAAGGTCAAGGGCAAAAAGGTTCTGCCGTTCGACGCCGCCCACCAGGAAGACCTCACGGAATACATCCAGCTATACAACGAGCTGTCTAACAGTTAAGCTATTCCCCCTATTTTTGCAAAAAATAATCACAACTTACTATGCCGTATTTATTCACCAGTGAATCCGTGAGTGAAGGACACCCGGACAAGGTGGCGGACCAAATTTCCGACGCGCTGATCGACAACTTTCTAGCCTGGGATCCCGAATCGAAGGTGGCCTGTGAAACGCTGGTGACGACCGGCCAGGTGGTACTGGCCGGGGAAGTCAAGTCCAAGACTTACCTGGACGTGCAAAAGATCGCGCGCGACGTGATCGCCAAGATCGGCTACACCAAGAGCGAATATATGTTCGAGGCCAACTCCTGCGGGGTTATTTCGGCCATCCACGAGCAATCCGCCGACATCAACCGCGGCGTCGACAAGAAGAACAGGGAAGACCAGGGCGCCGGCGACCAGGGTATGATGTTCGGGTATGCCTCGAGCGAAACCAAGGACTTTATGCCCCTCCCGCTCGACCTCGCGCACAAGCTCCTGATCGAGCTGGCCAACCTCCGCCGCGAAAACAAACAGATCAAATACCTGCGCCCCGACGCCAAGTCCCAGGTGACGATCGAATACTCCGACGACAACAAGCCCCTGCGCATAGACGCCATCGTGATCTCCACCCAGCACGACGAGTTCGACACGGACGAGAAGATGCAGGCCAAGATCAAGAAGGACATCGTCTCGATTTTGATTCCCCGCGTACAGGCGCAATACCCCGAATACAAGCACCTTTTCAACAACAAGGTGAAGTACCACATCAACCCCACCGGGAAGTTCGTCATCGGCGGCCCGCACGGGGACACCGGTCTGACCGGCCGGAAGATTATCGTGGACACCTATGGCGGTCGCGGCGCCCACGGCGGCGGCGCGTTCAGCGGCAAGGACCCCTCCAAGGTGGACCGTTCCGCGGCCTATGCCTGCCGTCACATCGCCAAGAACCTGGTCGCCGCCGGCGTGGCTTCCGAGGTCCTGGTACAGGTTTCCTATGCTATCGGCGTCGCCCAGCCGATGGGGATCTACATCAATACCTTTGGCACCGCCAAGGTAAAGCTGACCGACGGCCAGATCGCCGCCAAGGTCGCCGATCTCTTCGACATGCGCCCCTACGCCATCGAAACCCGGTTGAAGCTGCGTAACCCGATCTACTCCGAAACCGCCGCTTACGGTCACATGGGCCGGAAGAGCGAAACGGTGACCAAGGGCTTCAAGGGAGCCGATGGAAAGGAGAAGAAGGTGAAGGTGGAGCTCTTCACCTGGGAAAAGCTTGACATGGTCAAGGAGGTAAAGAAAGCCTTCGGAATAAAATAGCTTACGAGGCCCCCGGTTAACGGGGGCTTCGTTAATTTTGGCCCTTCCGGCGGCCGGCCGTACCGGCCCATTGCAGCTATGTCAGTACATACCGAAGTCAAGCGCATCACCACGAATACCCTTCAGAAGATGAAGGACAAGGGGGAGCGGATCGCCATGCTCACCGCCTACGACTATTCCTTTGCACGGCTGCTGGACGAGGCGGGGATCGACGTCCTGCTGGTCGGAGACTCGGCTTCCAACGTCATGGCGGGGCACGAGACGACCCTGCCGATCACGCTCGAGCAGATGATCTACCACGCGGCCAGCGTCGTGAGGGGCGCCAAACGGAGCCTGGTCCTGGTGGACCTGCCCTTTGGGCACTACCAGGGGAACTCCAAGGAGGCGCTCAATTCCACCATCCGGATCATGAAGGAAACCGGGGCCCATGGGATCAAGCTGGAGGGCGGGGAGGAAGTCCTGGAGTCGGTCAAACGCATCCTGACCGCGGGGGTGCCCGTCATGGGCCACCTGGGGCTCACCCCCCAATCCATCTACAAGTTCGGGACGTACAACGTCCGGGCCAAGGAGGAAGCGGAGGCGGAGAAGCTAAAACGCGACGCTTTGTTGCTCCAGGAAGCCGGCTGTTTTGCGCTGGTGCTGGAGAAGATACCGGCGGCGTTGGCTTCGGAGGTGAGCAAGAGTCTTAGTATTCCCACGATCGGTATCGGCGCGGGCGGCGGCTGCGACGGCCAGGTGCTCGTGATGCACGACATGCTGGGGATTAATAATGAATTCAATCCCAGGTTCCTGCGCCGGTATGCGGACATCTATGGCGCGGTGACGGGGGCGGTGAAGCAGTACGTGACCGACGTGCGTCGCGGCGACTTTCCCTCTGCCAGCGAGCAGTACTAGGGCCGGATTCACCGATATTCGGGCCACATTAATCGATAATTTTTGAACCCGCCTGCAGGGAAAATTACCTTGCAGGCACAACCTGGATCGGATTATGTCTAAGAGCTTTCGTTGGATGGTGTTGTGTAGCCTGTCTTTTGCCGCCTGTTCGCCATCCCACGTGATGACCACGAATGAACACACGATTCCGTACATCCCCTCCCCGATCGTGATCGACGGGAAGGCCAGCGACTGGAAGGGGGTCCCCTTCACGCTCGATCCGGGTACGACCCTCCGGTACGCTTTCGCCAACGACAGCGAAAACCTGTATGTGTGCCTGACGTCGACCAACCCCGGGATGGAGGACAAGATCTTCCGGATGGGGCTCAAGGTTTACTTTGACACCGCGGGGGGGAGGCAGGAGGCCATGGGGATACAGTTCCCGATGCCGGTCGATGAGAACGCGCTGCTGGCCATCGCCGCGGCGGGGGGCAGCGACCCTAAGAAGTCGATGGACAAGTACCGCCAGTTCATCCGGCTCCAGGAAAACCAGTACGAGACTTTTGGCTGGCCCGGCGGCGGGAACGGGCTGAACGCCCTGGGGAGCCAGGATTTCGTGACGATCGGGTTTACGCTCGACCAGGAGGATATATTGATCTACGAGTTGAAGATACCGTTGAAAAACTTGTTTGGCAACAACGTCGCCGCAGCCTTTACCCGCCCGATAGGGCTGGGTTTGTATATAGACGGAGTGCCGCGCTCGGAAGACCCGAACGCGCCGATCGCCTCGGAAATCGGGCAACCGGGGAGCAACATGACGGGCGCCAGGATCAACGTGGGCAGGGGAGGGAAATTGAGCGCCAATCCGTATTCTTTCCAGGGAGAAACGCTGTACAAACCGCAGCGGGCATGGTTTAAATTCAGTTTAACGAAAAAATGAGCAACAGGAATGTAGGAAGGGTCTTGCTGAACGTCGTCATCCATGTGGCGGCCTGGTCGGCTTTTCTGATCCCGCTCTACCTCCTGATGACGAGCAACCTCCGGACGCCCAACGAAGAGGCTTTGTTGCAAAATCCCTTTTTCATCTTCAACCAGGTCTTTACCTATGGCTTCCTTGTAGCGTTCTATTACTTCAATTCGCTCTTCCTCATACCACGGCTACTGGTGCGCAAACAGATCTGGCTGTATGCGCTGATCGTGGTCGCCGCGCTGGCGTTGTATCTCTACGTGCCGGAATACGTTTTCCGGAACTACATCTTCCACCGGCCTACCCCGCCGCCGGGCATCCCACCGCCCAACGCCAACCCGGGAAGGCGACGTTTCAGGCTCCTGTCCTACCTCGGCTCCAGTGGATTGTTCCTGCTGGTCTTTGTCGTCAGCTTCGCGTCCAAGATATTGCAACAATGGTTCCTGGCCGAGCGCCAAAAGGAGAAGGCGGAAAAGGAGACGCTCCGCACCGAGTTGTCGTTGCTCAAGTCGCAGGTCAACCCGCACTTCCTGTTCAATACGCTCAACAACATCTATGCGATGGCGATCACCGAATCCGAACATACGGCGGACGCGGTGATGAAGCTCTCACAGATCATGCGCTATATCCTCCACGAAGCGGAGCACGAAACGGTGCCGCTCCAAAAGGACCTCGAGTTCCTCCAGCGGTACATCGACCTGCAAAAGTTCCGGCTCAGCGAGAAGGTCACGCTGGACTACCGGGTCCAGGGCGACGGCCAGCTGCTCCGGATCGCGCCGCTGCTGATGATCCCCTTTGTCGAGAACGCCTTCAAGTACGGGGTCAGCACGCGGGAGAAAAGCCATATCGGGATCGACATCCGGATACGCGAAAATGTCGTTACTTTATACGTGGAGAATACCAAACACGCCCTGAGCGCGGCGGCGACCATGGACAACACGGGCATCGGGATCAACAATGCCCGCCGGAGGCTGGCGCTGTTGTACCCCGGAAGACACGAGCTGACCATCTCGGATGACACGGCTCGTTTTGTGGTTTCTTTGAAAATCGTCTGCTCATGATCTCGTGCATTGCCATCGACGACGAGCCCCTGGCGCTGGAAGTCCTCAAGAAGTACGTTCAGAAGATCTATTTCCTCGAGCTCAAGGGTACTTTTACCAACACCGACGAGGCCATCCAGTTCATCAACCGGGAACGGCCGGAATTGATCTTCCTGGACATCCAGATGCCCGACATCAGCGGTATACAGCTGGCGGGCCAGATACAGCAATACAGCCCCGCGGTGATCTTTACCACCGCCTATAGCGAATTCGCGGTGGACGGGTTTAACGTGGACGCCGTGGACTACCTCGTCAAGCCCATCGAATACGAGCGCTTCCTGAAAGCCGTCTACAAGGCCAAGGAGTACCTCGAGTTCGTACAGACCCGGGACATCGCCAACGCGTCGATCTTTGTCAAGTCCGACTACCAGCAGGTCAAGGTGCGGCTCTCGGACATCCAGCTGATCGAAGCCCTCGACGACTTTATCAAGATATACCTCCCGGACAAGACCCTCATCACGCTGATGACGCTCAAGGCCATCCAGGCCAAGCTCCCCGAAAAGGAGTTCGTGCGCGTCCACCGCTCCTATATCGTCCCCCTGGGTAAATTAGAGGTCGTGAGCCGCGCCAAGGTCAAGATCGGCGACAAGGAAGTGCCCATAGGCGCGAGCTACAGCGATTCATTCTTTGCTTTACTCAACGGAAAATTATGATCCTGGTTATCGGGGCTGGCGCGGCTGGGTTGATGGCGGCGCGGCGGCTGTCCTTGGCCGGTTTACCGGTGCATGTGCTGGAGGCGCGGCCGCGGTTGGGCGGGCGTATCCATACTTTGTCATCGGGATTTTCTTCTCCTGTGGAAAACGGGGCCGAATGGGTGCACGGGGATTTGCCTCTTACGCTAGGGTTGCTGGCCGAGGCGGGTCTTTCGGTCGTGCCGGCCGCTGGGAGGTTTTATCGTTTTGCCTCCGGGGTTTGGGGAGGGGGAGACCGGTTTAATCTGGACGCGGTGATTGCGGCTATGGCGGCTTTGCCATCGGATATGCCGTTGTCGTCGTTTTTGTCCTCGCATGTCTCCGATCCCGTTTTGGCTGCGTCCGTGCGGGGATTCGCGGAGGGGTACGACCTGGCGGATATTAACACGGTGAGTACTTTGGCGCTGGCGCATGAGTGGGGGAAGGATGAGGGGGCGCAGCACCGGGTGTCCGGGGGCTATGGGGGGATGATCGACTTTATGGCGTCTTCTTTTCCGGTGACGCTGGATGCGGTGGTGCGGGAGATACATTGGGCGCCGGGGGCGGTTCGGGTGGTGCTGGCTGACGGCTCGTCGTTTTCGGGTTCTGCCGCGGTGGTTACCGTGCCGTTGGGGGTGCTGCCGTCTATTTCGTTTTTTCCGGCGTTGCCTGCTTATATCGATGCGTCTTACCGGATGGGGTACGGGACGGTTACCAAGGTGCTGATCGAATTTAGCTCTCCCTTTTGGACGTCGGCTGTGCCCTCACCCGGGTTCATTATGAGCGATATGTCGCTGCCGACCTGGTGGACGCAACCCGGAGCGCCGTCGCTGATGACCGGGTGGTATACCGGGGCGCGGGCGCGGGCCCTGGGGCATCCGGCGGATGTGCTGGGGCTGGGGCTTTCTTCGCTTTCTGCTATGTTCGGCGTGGATGCTGCCGCGCTGGTGCAGTTTTCCCGCGTCGATGACTGGGGATCGGATCCCTTTAGCATGGGGGCGTATTCCTTTCCTACCGTGGGGGAAGGGCCGTACCGGTCTTTGTTGAATACGCCGGTGGCGGATACGGTGTACTTCGCGGGGGAAGGGCTCTACGAGGGGGAAGGGACGCCGGGGACGGTAGAGGCGGCGCTGGAAAGCGGGGTGGCAGCGGCGGAGCGCTTGCTGGCGCGAGGCTAGGCGCGGGCTTGTTGCCGCCGCCGGGATTTTCGTACCTTACGGCCCTATGGAATTCTTGCAGCACCTTTCGATTGCGGCGCACAACCCCGGGGTATCCACGGGGCGCCAATGGGTTTCCACTTCTTCTTCCATCGAATCCCGTTCGCCGGTGAACGGGTCCCTTATCGGCACCGTTGGCGTCGCCGGCCGGGACGCGTATGATACCGCTATCGCGACGGCGCACCAGGCCTTTTTAACCTGGCGGACGTGGCCCGCGCCCAAGCGCGGGGAGGTCGTCCGCCGGATCGGGGAAGCGCTGCGCGCTAACAAGGACGCGCTGGGCAAGCTGGTGTCGTATGAGATGGGTAAAAGCCTCCAGGAAGGCTGGGGCGAGGTCCAGGAGATGATCGACATCTGCGACCTGGCGGTCGGCATGAGCCGGCAGCTGCACGGTTTGACCATGCACAGCGAAAGGGCCGCGCACCGGATGTACGAGCAGTGGCACCCGCTGGGGATCGTGGGGATCATCTCCGCCTTTAACTTCCCGGTGGCCGTATGGAGCTGGAACGCGATGATCGCCTGGGTCTGCGGAGACGTGTGCGTGTGGAAGCCGTCCGAAAAAACGCCCCTGAGCGCGATCGCCTGTCAGCGCATCGCCGCCGGCGTCTTTGAGGAAATGGGCGTACCGGAAGGCGTGAGCGTGCTCGTCGCCGGCGGCCAGGACGTAGGACAGTGGCTCGCCGCCGATCACCGGGTCCCCCTGGTTTCGGCCACGGGGTCGACACGGATGGGGAAGGCCGTGGGTACCGCGGTGGCGACCCGGCTGGGGCGTTCGCTGCTGGAACTGGGTGGCAACAACGCCATTATCGTTACCGAAAATGCAGACCTGGATATAGCGATCCGCGCGGCGGTCTTCGGCGCGGTGGGTACCGCGGGACAGCGGTGCACCACCACACGGCGGCTGATCGTCCACGAAAGTATCTATAACGCCGTCCGGGACCGGTTGCGCGCGGCGTACGCGCACTTGCGCATAGGCGATCCGCTCGATGCTGCCAATCATGTGGGGCCGTTGATCGACCAGGCCGCGGTGGCGTCCTATTCCGATGCCGTTGCCGCGGTTGCCGCTGCCGGCGGGGTTCCTGTCGTTTCCCCGGGCGTACTGTCCGGCGCCGGTTATGAGAGCGGCTGCTATGTCAAACCGTGTATTTTTGAAGCGCGGAACGACATGGACATCGTCCAGCGCGAAACGTTTGCGCCGATATTATACCTCATTCCTTATAAGACCCTGGCCGAGGCCATCGCTTTCCAGAACGACGTGCCGCAGGGATTGTCCTCCTCCATCATGACGCTGAACCTGCGGGAGGCGGAACGCTTCTTGTCCGCGGCGGGCAGCGACTGCGGCATCGCCAACGTCAACATCGGGACCTCCGGGGCGGAAATAGGCGGCGCCTTTGGCGGTGAAAAAGAAACCGGCGGCGGCCGCGAATCCGG
This sequence comes from Dinghuibacter sp., assembly GCF_035492835.1. Taxonomy (NCBI): domain Bacteria; kingdom Pseudomonadati; phylum Bacteroidota; class Chitinophagia; order Chitinophagales; family Chitinophagaceae; genus Dinghuibacter; species Dinghuibacter sp. The sequence continues at coordinate 7,638 of NZ_DATJIY010000086.1, read as the reverse complement.
CAGCGACGCCTGGAAAGCATACATGCGGCGGCAAACCAATACGATCAACTACGATACCCAGTTGCCGCTGGCGCAGGGGATTAAATTCGATCTATGAGTAGTCCGCTGTTCGGACACCGGCTGGTGGCTATCGTGCGCGGGGCTTTGCCGTCGGACTTCCCGTCGATTTTGTCGGCGTTGTACGAAGGCGGCGTGCGCGCGGTGGAGGTGACGTTGAATTCTCCGGACGCGCTGTCGCTGCTGGCGGCGGCGTCTTCCTTTTGGGGGGACCGGCTGTTGCTCGGCGCGGGAACGGTCATGGATGCGGCTTCGGTGGACGCCGCGGTCGCTTCCGGGGCGCGTTTTATCATATCTCCACATCTCGATCCGCTAGTGGTGGCTGCAACGCTGTCTGCGGGCATTATCTCCATTCCCGGCGCGTACACGCCCACGGAGATCGTCACCGCGCACCGGCTTGGGGCGCACATCGTCAAGGTTTTTCCGGCCTCCGTCGGGCCCTCGTATTTGCGCGACCTGCGCGGTCCCCTACCCCACATCCCGCTGATGCCGACCGGGGGCGTGACGCTCTCGAACATCAAGGCGTTTTCCCAGGCGGGCGCGGTCGCCTTTGGCGTCGGCAGCGCGCTGGTGGATACGTCCGGGCCGATCGACTTTTCCGCGTTGCGGGCGCGGGCGGCTGAATTTGTGGAGGCGGTGACCCTATGAGCACGATCATTTGCGGAGACTGGGGGACATCGTCCCTCCGGCTTAGGGTAGTCGATACCGCTTCGCAGGCGGTTCATTCGACCGTCGACTCCGACGAGGGTATCGGCGTGGGCGGCCCCTTACCGCTCGTGTTGTTGCGGCATCTCGACACCCTGGGCGATTTTGACGTCGTGTTGTCGGGCATGGCTTCTTCCAATATCGGGCTTCTGGAATTGCCCTACGCCACGCTGCCCTTCCGGGTGGATGGGTCGGATCTTTTTCGCTCCTGGACCATGGTCGGGTCGCATCGTTGCCTGGTGATCTCCGGCGTCCGATCGGACGCCGACGTCATGCGGGGCGAAGAGACACAGCTCGTGGGCGCCTACCGCGGGGACGGGTTGTATATCATTCCCGGCACCCATTCCAAACACATTTATGTCCGCTCCGGGGCGGTTATTTCGATGCGCACGTTTATGACGGGGGAGTTCTTTGCGTTGTTGTCGCAACATAGCTTATTGTCCCGGTCGGTCTCCATGGACGGCCCCTTCGACGCCGACGCCTTCGGCCGGGGCGTGCTCGACGGCTCCCGCGAGCCGTTACTCCACGCCGCGTTCCGCGTCCGGACGAACCAGCTCTTCGACAAGTTTACGCGGTCGCAGAATATGCACTACCTGAGCGGGGTGTTGATCGGATCGGAGCTGGTGGCGATATCGGCGCCCCCTTTTATCGTGGGTAGCCCGAACCAGGGTTTTTTGTATGCCACGGCGCTGTCGGCCCTCGGTTGGGGAGAGCCGGTCTGTATCGACGCGGGCGAAGCGGCGGTGCGGGGTCAGTGCGCGATATGGGGGAGTTCGTAGACGCGGATGGTTTTTGAGTCGCCCCTGATCCATAGGTCGCCTTTAGGCGTTAGCGTGACGAGGGAGAAATCATTGTCTGCTGCGATCAGCTCGCCGATGGTCTCGCCTTTTTCGCGGTCTACTAAAAGGAGCCGCCCGAGCCGCGTCCAGACCAGGAGCGTCGTCTCTGAGACGTATTCCACCCAATAGTTGACCTGGTCGTCGTCCTGCACCAGGCTCGCCTGCGAAATCCCGGCAAGCAGCTGGATGCGTGGAAAGGAATATATCCGGATAGGCTCGTCGTAGTGCGGCGCCACCACGAATTCGGTGCTCTTTGGGGAAAAGGATCCCATGACCCAGTCGTCGCACTGGTCCAGCTCCTCGAGGGCTATTTTTCCATGGATCAGCTTCGCCTTGACCAGCCTGCCCTCGTCCTGACCGGCGCTCAGGTTGATAAAGACCGTGTCGTTGTCGGGGGTGGCGTAAAAGGTCCAGTAGTAGCCGACGTCGTCGAGCGCTACCCTGTCCGCCGCGGAGAAGTCTACGGCGTTCAGGACATGGAGGAACCCGCCCCGGTCGGGCGCGGGCTCCAGGAACCAGACAAACCGCTCCCCCATGAGGTCGCGACGGGAAAAGTATACCTCGGCCGTGGGGACGTTGTGGGTGGGTTCAAAGTTCATCGCGTACAGCAGGCCGCCCCACCGGTCATAGATACGCACGCCGTTTTTGCCCTGCAAACCGATCATCTCCTCATCCGGGCTAACGGTCAGGTCATAGCGTTGGTGCGCGTTGGGGAGCAGGTCCACCGGCCGGTCCCAGATTTTATGGAAGTGTACGTCGTAGCGGGAGAAGGAATTCGCCCCCTCTTCCTGCGTGAGCATCGTCCCGTCCGCACAGGGGAGGATGTGGGATATTGCCTTTTCGAAGTGGTGTTCTTTTTTTATGGGAAGGATGTACCGTTGGGGCGCCATGGGGGCAAGTTAACGAATTGGCACTTTTAACCGGTTTGTTTGGCAATAACTGACCGGTTGGCGCGGGCGGGTTTGTGGTAGCTTTGCGCTTATGACAAATTTCACCACGTCCTTCCGCGTCTCCGCATCGCCGCTGGAGGCCTATCACGCCATCAACAACGTCCGGGGTTGGTGGTCGGAGAATGTATCCGATACCACCGACGGTTTTGACTATAGCTACCGGGACGTACACCGCTGCTCGATGAAGATCATCGAAAGCGTACCCGGTGTGTCTGTCGTGTGGCGGGTAACCAACAACTACTTCAGCTTTGTCGACGACAAAACGGAATGGATCGGCAACACCATCCGTTTTGACATCAGCCGCCAGGGCGACCAGACGGAAGTGCGCTTCACACAAGAAGGGCTGACGCCGTCATATGCGTGCTATACGGCCTGTGAGAGCGCGTGGACGGGGTATGTTACCAAGAGCCTGTTTTCCCTGATAAATAACGGTACCGGCAAACCGAACCCGCGCGAGCGCACCGTCCAGGAAGTCGCCACCCGGTTCAACGAGCTCGCGCAACAGGAGAAGTGGTTCGAGATACACGACGAGCTTTTTTCGGACGACGTCGTCAGCATCGACCCGTCGGATTCGCCCTATATGGGGTACGCCGAGGGGCGCGCGGCGGTCCGGCAAAAGGGAGAAGACTTCGTCCGGCGGATTACCGCGCTGCACGGCGCGCTCACCTCGGCGCCGGTCGTCAGCGGCGACCACTTTGCCGTGGGGAGGACCATGGATATAACGGTGGAGCCGCACGGGCGGGTGCGCATCGACGAGATCATGTTGTACCGGGTGAGGTTCGGGCAGATCGTGTCGGAGCAATTCTTTTATTGAGCGGACGCCCTGGCCGCTATTTCCCGTGTGCGTTCGTCCAAGGAGTATTATATTGGGAGCATGATTACCGGAATGCATGCCATGCGGCGGCTCTCCTACGAAAAACGGGCGCCCGCCAGCGGACACCCGTGAACTGATGATTGCGAAAGGTATATGGCGACATGCGGATGCATGATGCGGGGGATCAGGAAGGGTACGGATCTCATGTCTGATAGCCGTTGCATAAGAAGAGAAGGAATTCTGCTATCGCCTGAATGTGGACAGACGATACATACTTTGCGCCCGGTCGACATACCGTTGTCCGACACCCAAAGCGATAGCAAAATGTATAGTGAAGGGAGATGGCCGGGAAATTGTTTCAGCACAGATCCGCTGGGACGAAACCAGCGGGTCTGGTGCTGAAATCACAAAACAAAAAAACGCCGATAGATATCATTACCCACTTTTGCCTTGGTTGATGATTCAAAAGTAATGTGCGCCGCAGGATTTAGTTTACCTTTTACGGAGTAATACTTAGCGTTTGCGGAGCGATCCTGGCGAGCCGCCGAAGTTCTTACGGAACGCCGTGATGAAGTTCGAAATATTTCTGTATCCCGTTTGATACGCGATGTCCATGATAGGGATATTCGTCTCTTCCAGCAGCGACTTCGCCCGCTCCATCCGCGCGCTCATGAAATAGTTGAAGATCGTCGTGCCGTAAATCTGCTTGAACCCCTTCTTCAGCTTGTAATCGTTCAAACCCACGCGGTGCGCCAGCTCCACGATGGTGAGCGGGTTGTCCATGTTCTGGATGAGGAGCTCCGCCGCCTCCTTGATCCGCTCGATATCATAAGGCCGGAGCACGATACGCGCCGCCGTATTGCTGTGGAAATGGCCCACCTTATCCAGTGCCTGGATGAGCAGCTCGATCACCTTTGCTTCCACGTACAGGTTCTTCACCTGCGCCGAGAAATCGCCGTACAGGATGTCATGCGCAATCCCCATCATCTGGATATTCGCATAGTTGTATATATCGCTGAGCAAAGCGGGTGTCTGCTCCTCGACCTGCTGCAGGAAAACGTCCAGGAAGGGGAAATGGGGCGCGAGCTTTTCCAGGTAGGCGATCTCGAAGGTGATCACCAGCGTGGCGTATTCATTGCCTTCGTGGAGGTCGCAGCTCGTTTCCCAATACGGGGTGTGGAACAGGTTGAACTGCTTTTCCAGCATATACACCTCCCCGAGACCGGCCCGGTGGAAGTGCGCGTTGTTCTTGCAGGCCAATTGGAATTCGGTCACCGGTGCGTTGGAACGGGCCTCCAGCGTTACGCTGCGGTCGCAGATATAGTGGCTGTAGACGATCGTAAAGCCACCTCCCTTCAATTCGTGAAAGATCATCTTTCCAAATGGCGCGGTTGCCGATATCGACGGCACCCCTGGCAACACATAATTTTGGAGCGCCGTCGGCACTCCGGGCTCGAATGTCAGTGTACTTCCGTCACTGGCAGTAATCCTTAAATCCATCTGTTGTCCCTATTTCGCAGGTGTGAAAAAATTAAGGTTCCGTGTCGTGGATTCAAGTAGGCCCTCAGGCTAAACGATGTTGGGTGATTTTCATTGCGCGTTACTTTTGTGCTGTTATGATTGCTCCGGTTTTTGATTGCATCGACTAAAGTAGCAAAGTAAATCAATTATTCAAATTGTGGAAGAGTGAAAATTTTACAAACGTGAAAAACACCCTCCGGTATTGTATTTCAGCGGATTTTATTTTCGTAAGAAATCCATATCTTATGACTTGTCCGGTCGGCTGTTTTTTCGATTTTCTCCGCTTATTCTACTACGTATTTTCACCGACCCTCGGCCGCCTTTTCTCCGCTTAAACAATTAAGCACAGGCTTTTTTGAGCATCACGTATTCGTTTTCTCAGTATTAATACGTAGGTGTTTTTCCCGTGCTGCTCTCGGCTCGCCGTGACCTCACGATCGGCACACGCCCGGCAAATAAAAGCGCCCGGCGGTCGGCCGGGCGCGATTGATTCGTTTGTGAGGCTTGTGGCGCTTGTGGCGGGGCGCTCTGGCCCCGCTGTGGGGCGTTACCAGATCCGGACCCTCGCCGTATCCGGCAGGTACATTTTGTCCGAAGGCGTCACGTTAAAGACGTCATAAAACGCGTCCACGTCGGCAAAGGGCCCGTTGACGCGGAACTTCGCGGGAGAATGGACGTCGGTGAGGAGCTGGCGGGCCAGCAGGTCCTTGCCTTCGCTTTCCAGCCAGCCAATCGCGTAGCCGAGGAAATATCGCTGCGAGGGGGTGAGGCCGCCGATTTTTTCACCCTTCTTGTATTCATCGGTTTGCTGGAAAGCGTCCCAGCCCAGCAGGACGCCCCCGAGGTCCGCGATGTTCTCGCCCAGCGTCGCACGGCCATTGATGTGGAGCGTGTCTACGGGAATATAACCGTTGAACTGGCGCACCATCACGTCCGCGCGTTTGGAGAACTGGACGCTGTCCTCGGGCGACCACCAGCTCTTCAGGTTGCCGTCGGCATCGAACTGGCGACCTTCGTCGTCGAAGCCGTGCGTGATCTCGTGGCCGATCGTCGAGGCGCCCGCATAGCCGTACACCAGCGCGTCGTCCAGGTCTTCGTCGCGCATACCCGGCACCGTAAAGATGCCCGCCGGCAGCACGATCTCGTTGTTGCTCGGGTTATAATAGGCGTTATACGTCTGCGGCGTCATATCCCATTCGTCCCGGTCCACCGGCTTACCCAGCTTCGCGATCTCGTACCGGCTCCACCAATGCCGCGACGCCAGCACGTTCCGGACATAGGGCTGCGTCCTGATCTCCATCTTCGAAAAGTCCTTCCATTTATCGGGGTAGCCCACCTTCTTTTTGATCTTGGCCAGCTTGTCGAGCGCCTTTTGCTTGGTCGAGTCGCTCATCCAGGTCAGCTTCCCGATCCGGCTTTTGTACGCCGACCGGATCGCCTCGACCAGGTCCGAGTATCGTTGTTTGGCCTTGTCGTTAAAATATTCCTTGGCAAACAGCTGCCCCAACGCCTCGCCCATCGCGCCTTCCTCTACGTCCAGCACCCGTTTCCACCGCGGCTTCAGTTGTTTGCGGCCGCTCATCAGCCGGCCATAGAAATCGAAGTCCTCATTGACAAATGGCGTGCTCAGCAGAGACGCGTTGTTCGTGATCAAGTGCCACCGCAGATAGTCCTTCCAGGTATCCAGCGGCGTCGCTTTCAATTGTTGCTCCAGCGCCGTATAGAATTCCGGCTGGCCCACGATCACCGAATCCAGTTTCGTGACGCCCACCTGCTGCAGCCACTCCGGCCAGTCGATCGACGGCGTCAGCGTCTTCATATCCGTCACCGCGAGCTTGTTGTAGTTCCGATACGGATCGCGCAGGTCCTCCAGCTTCCGGCTGTTCTGCGCCAGCGTAGTCTCCAGGATCATGATATTCTTCGCGGCGGCTTTAGCCTTTGCCTCCTCATAGCCGGCCAGCTCGAGCATCTTCGCTATATGAGGCGTATATGCGTCCCTTATTTTCGTCGTACGCTCGTCCGTTTTGAAGTAGTAGTCCCGGTTCGGCAACCCCAGCCCGCCCTGGCTCAGGTAGTAGGCCATCACGTCACTGTGCTTGGCGTCCTGGCTTACCCCTTCGGAAAACGCCGTCCCGACGCCCTTGTCGTGCAAATCCGCCATCACCCGCTGCAAGTCCTGCACCGTCTGGATGTTGTTGATCTCCTTGAGCTCCTGCTCCAGCGGCCGTATCCCCTGCTGCTCCGCCCCCGCCGAGTCCATCCCGCTCTCCCAGAAATCCGCGATCTTCTCCGTAATCCCCCCACTCGACCGGTCCCTCAGCGCCTTCTCATTGATGATCCGCTTCCGGGTATACAGCTCCTCATCCACCAGGTTCCCAATCCCCCAGGCGCTCTCATCCGGCGGTATCGGGTTGTTTTTGATCCAGGTCCCATTGGCATAGCTAAAAAAGTCATCCCCCGGCCTTACCGTAGTATCCATGTTTTGTTGTAAGATGTCTTTCGGCGCCGGCTCATTATGGCAAGCAGTTAGCGTCGTCGCAGCCGCTAAACACAGTATCCACCATTTACGCATGTAAAAAGATTTTAATTAAAAGTAAAAATATTGCGCCTGCGGGTGCTTTTTTTTTGATAAATGGTTTTTGTTGCGCTATTTTTGCAGCCGTTTCCCCGTAAGCGGGATGTAGCGCAGCCCGGTAGCGCGCTTCGTTCGGGACGAAGAGGCCGCTGGTTCGAATCCAGTCATCCCGACAAA
>NZ_DATJIY010000085.1:0-11286 GCF_035492835.1 Dinghuibacter sp. | reverse complement strand
GAGTTGTTCACCTCCGAAGGGTGCTCGAGCTGTCCGCCGGCGGACGTGGTGCTGGCGGGTCTTGACAAGGAATATCCGGGCCAGGTGCTGGTCATGGGTTACCACGTGACGTATTGGGACCGGCAGGGATGGAAGGACCGTTTTAGCGATCCGGCGTATTCGGACCGGCAGCGGGAGTATGCACGGGTGCTCTCTTTGAAAGACGTGTATACGCCGCAGGCAATCGTTAACGGCTCGACCGAAGCCATTGGCTCCGATAAAGACCGCCTGGAGACGCTGGTCAAAGAGGCGTTGGGGACGCCCGTTAACGTGGGCTTGGAAGGGCAGGTGGACCAGGACGGGTTGGGGCATTGGACGATCCGCTACCAGGTGGACCGGCCGGGTCTGCGGGTGCAGGCGGCGCTGGTCCAGAAGCGGGCGGAGACCGACGTAAAGGGCGGAGAAAACGAAGGCCGGTCGCTGAGACACGTCAATATCGTGCGGGCGCTGGGTACCGGGCAGAATAACAGCATATCGTTGAATTTCGACATCGCCCCCAAAGATGCGCGGCTGTTCCTGTGGGCGCAGGATACTGCGACGGGGCACATACTAAAGGCGATCGAGCTGCAGCTGCACTAGGCGGGCGCGCGGGCGTCAAAGCGGCGCAAACCTGCGAATGCGCGCGCCCTAGCGCCGCTGCTTCCGCGCCGCGCGCGCCGCCGCGTTCTTCTGCGCCATGCGCGACACCGTTCGCGCCGCCGCCTCCGACGTGAGCCCGTCTTCCGGCGTATTCATCACATAGTCCGTCAGCTGGGACACCGTGGACACCGCCACGTGCATCCGCGTGTCGCTGGACGCATAATAGATATAGACGGTCCCGTCATCGTCGGTGATCCAGCCGTTGGAAAATACCACGTTGGAGACGTCCCCTACCCTTTCGTCGCCGCGCGGCGCCAGGAAGTAGCCGCCGGGCATATACAACACCCGGGTGACGTCGCAAAGGTCCGTCATGAACATATACAGCACATATCGCAGACCCGCCGCGGTATTGCGGACCCCGTGGGCCAGGTGGAGCCAGCCGTGCGGCGTGCGGATCGGCGCAGGGCCGAGGCCGTTCTTGCCTTCGTATACCGTGTGGTAGACCTTGGGGGCGATGACCGTCTCGCGGGTGATGACGGCGCGGGTGATGTCGGGGGCGAGCCCAAAACCGATGCCGCCGCCGCGGCCTGTCTGGATAAAACCGTCCTGGGGGCGGGTGTAAAAGGCGTACTGGCCGGAGACGAATTCCGGATGTAGCACGACGTTCCGTTGCTGGGGAGAAGGGGTTACGAGGTTGGGGAGCCGTTCCCAGACGCGGAGGTCGTGCGTCCGGGCGATGCCGCATTGCGCGATGGCGGAGCTTTCGTCGCCGACGGCGGCGGACGGGTCTTTACACTCGGAGCAGAAGATGCCATAGATCCATCCGTCCGCGTGCTGTACGAGCCGCATATCGTACAGGTTGGTCTCCGGAGCGCCGGTACCCGGCATCACGATAGGCGCCTCCCAGAAACGGAAGTCGTCCACGCCGTTGCTGCTTTCGGCGACGGCAAAAAAGGACTTCCGGTCGGAGCCTTCCACCCGCGCGACCAGCAGATACCGGTTGTCGAGCTTGATCGCGCCCGCGTTAAAAACGGCGTTGATGCCGTAGCGTTCCATCAGGAAGGGATTGGTCTTGGGGTCCAGGTCGTATCGCCAGTGCAACGGGGCGTGGTCCGCGGTCAGGATCGGGCGCTTGTACCGCTGGTAGACGCCATTACCCATTTCCTCGGGTTCGTTGAGGGCGTTTACCACGGTGCTATGGTATAGTTCCAGTTTTTCTAAGCGTTCGTAAAAGTCCATAATCCGTTTGTTATTGGTACAGTTTTTCCCGGGCGGCGTCCCGTAGGAACAGGGTGTTGTCCATCCGGTAGAATCGAACGAAATCGTCCTCTGATGCCTGGCCTTTATACGGTGCGTAGTAGTGCATGTGCGGAGGCTTCATATAAGGATTCCAGCCGGCGTTGCGCCATACCATCACGTACGCGACGGGATGGTGCGCCAGTGCGGGGGCCAGGACGCCCGTCCACCAATGGGGGTCGGGTACCTGCTCAAAACCCGTTTCGGCCAGCGCCTCTACCTTCCCCGTCATGGCGGCGGCGCTGTCGAGCACGGATAATTGCCGGCCGATGAGCGACGCGAAACCGCCGTTGTACTGATACGTATCGAAGCTGACCATGTCCGTTTCGTCGTCCCCGGGGTATCGCGCCATAAAACCCTCCAGCGTCGAAAAGTTGTCCCCGGCGTTGTATACCCATAGGATATTGTGCAGCCCCATCGAGTCGTTGAGGTAGTGCCGCGTAAACCGCCAGAGTGCCTTGAATGTAGCCGCGTCGCTGTGCGACGCCCCCCACCAGAACCAGCCGCCCGTCAATTCGTGGAACGGCCGGAACAGGACCGGTACCCCGTCGAGACTGCGCACGAACGTACCGAGACGCTCCAGCCAGGATACATACAATGCATGGTGCGTGCCGCCGGGTAGTATGGAGGCAACGGTCCCCGGTATCGTGTCCCACGCGGTGCCGCCGAGTGGGTTCGGGCAGTGCCAGGTGAACGTATTGACGCCGCCGGATGCATAAACCCAGCGCACATACGACCGGATGCTGTCGAATGGAATGCCGTTTATGTCGCTCGGGCGGCCGGATTCGAGCCCGCTGAAGTCCCAGCCGAACAGTCCCGGGTAGTCGCCGGCGACGTCGTGCACGTCACTCCGGCCGGGGTCGGCCCGCCACCCCACCCCATACGCCAAGTCGTCCTGGTGACCGAACAGGTAGCCCTTGGCGGGCAGGCGGTGGAGCGCAGCCAGCAGGCGGCGCGTCTGTGACGACGCGCGGCGATCTGCCGGCTGCGCAACGACCGAAGCCATTAAAAGCGCGATAAGGATCATTTGACGAACGCGCACTCGTCGATATACATCAATTCATTGACGTCCCCGCTCTGCCCCTGGAGGAAGAAACCGAGCTGCTGCGCGAGCGTGCCCGTCGCCCAGTAGTTGAGCTGACCGGCGCCGGTGCCCAGCGGGATCTTGTAGTAGGTCCAGGTGCCGGCGGTGGTGGCGATCTGCTGGATGGCCGCCGCCGAGGTGTTCTGGCTGTAGCCGCCGGGCAGCTTGTCGCCGACGAGCACCAGCGTGTGGTTGACCGTGCCGCCCTTGACCCAGAAGGTCAGGTATTTGTAGCTGGGGTCGTACGGGAAGCCGCCGCTGGGCGCGTTCCAGCAGGCCCAGCCTTCGATCTGCCAGGCGCCGGCGGGATAGTTCAGCTGAGCGGAAGCGGTGCCGCCATACGCATGTGCCTGACCGGAAGTAATACCCGACGGGTGCGTCCAGGAGTTGTCGAACCAGGTATTCTGGAAGTTGCTGTTAAACACGATCTGGTAGGCGTTGTCCATGTCCACGAATTCCTGCGACGACACCGCGGTTGCCGGTGTGCCGGCGGAAGAATAACTGAATACCAGGTTGCAACGGTTGACGGCGGAAGCGCCAAAGGACAACGTCATGACGGTATCTGACTGGTCGACGATCGTGGCCTGGTCCGAGGAGCCCGACAAACCGACAGACGTCACGGTGGAGAAACCGACGCCTTTCAAGGTGATCTGCGACCCGCTCCAGAAGTCATAGTCGGAGACGCTGTTGACGGTGGGCGGTGGCGGGATGACGACGAAGTGATACCGCACCACCCCATAGAGCGTGGTGATCGTCAGCGTATCCGTCGCCTGAGGCCCGCTGGTCGGGGTATTTTGCGGGATGGACACCAGCAGCGATCCGTCCGTCATCAGCGCCCGGTTGAAATACGCGGAGGTCCCGTTGAAGGCCACGGTGACGGTAGCGCCCAGGTTCGCCCCATAGATCATGTAATACTGGCCGGGGTTACCCGCGGTGGTGACCGAATCAAAGGCGTAGGCGTTGCCGGACAGGACGTTGACCTTCAGGGTCGTGTCCCCGGCGCTGTTGTACGTGACGATCGTATCGTAGTGGAGGGCGGTGTCGGTTTTATTCCAGGTGTGCACGGAGGTGATGGTCGGGGCGCCTTTGCCCGGCGTAAAGCCGAGGCTGTTGTATTTCCGGCAGGAACCCAGGACGGCCAGCCCACATAGGAGAATGATGAATTGTTTCATATGGAAAAGAGTTTAAAATACATAAGGAACTGGGGGTTGGAGGAGCGTCGGGTCCGCCGCCGTTTCGGTGGCGGGGATCGGCATCAGGAAGTTCGCGTCGGTCGGGGTGACATAGACCGTGTTGCGCTGGTAGTCGGTATAGTTGTTGGCCGCGGTGCCGGCGCTGTTGGAATCGCCCCGGTTCTGCTGTGAAATGATGCTGATGGCCACCGGGTGGTGGGCGTTGTTAAAGCCGTCGATCCGTTGGAGGTCGTACCAGTAGTCCGCTTCGATCGCGAATTCCAGCCGGCGTTCGTTCAGGAGCTGTTGGTAGCTGAAGCTCGTCCAGCCGCCCAGACCGGCGCGCTGGCGGATCAGGTTTATATACTTCAGCGCCGTGGGATCGGACGACGTCGTCGATAGCGGCATCCCCGTCCCGGGCGTCACGCCCGCGGCCTTACCCATGATGGCTTCGGCCTCGATCAGGTAGATGTCGGCGTAGCGGAGGATATACGTGTTGTTGGACGTGGCCTGGGCCGCGCTTTGACCGTTGTTGTCCGCGGGGGTGCCGACCACGTATTTCTTCATGGCGGCGTGTACGCCCTGCTCGTTGACCTGTAACGGGCAGGTATAACCGCCCTGGGCCTTGTGGAGCTCGGCGTAGTATTCGCCGGGGAGCATGATACAGCCGTGTCGGCGAATGGAGTCGCCCTCGTTCTTGAAGGCGTCCTGGAGGTCCCAGCTGGGGCCTAGTTCACCGTAGCCGTCTCCGGTGCCCGTCAGGAAGTTCCCGTTTTCGCCGTCGGCGATGACCGACTGGATCTGGTTCCCGAAGCCGTACCCGCCGTTGGAGGTCCACTGCAGGGCGATCATGGATTCCTTACAGTTGTTGCCGGCCAGCTCGAAGATGCCGGTATAGCTGCCGGCGACGTCCAGACCCATCAGGCCGAAGTAGCCGCTGTTGATGACCTTTTCCGCCTCGATCTGGGCGCTGTCGTACTTCTGTTCATAGAGGTACACCTTGGCCAGGAGACCGGAGGCGGACTCGCTGGAGACGTGACCGGAGGTGGCGTCGCCGTGCGTACAGTTGGCCTCGGCGAACTGGAGGTCCAGGGTGATGAACTTGTATATGTCCGTCACGGGGTTGGTCGGGACGGTCTGGAAGGTACCGGTGTATTTGGCCGGGTCGGTGATGATGGGCACGTTCCCGAAAAGACGCACCAGGTAGAAATAAGCCGCGGCGCGCATCGTGCGGGCCTCGCCCAGGGCCTGGTTGACGACCGATGCCGGTACCGAGCCGGGGACGGCGGAGGGGAGGTTGTTGAGCAGGGCGTTGGCTTGGGCCACCACCGTGTACAGGGAGTTCCAGGTGCTTTGGACGGCGAGCGTCGCGTTGCCCTGGCTGAAGTTCCGGAACGCGTCGAATTCACCGTCCGTACCCGCGTAACAAACCGCGTTCCCGGCCTGGAGGTCGCCCACGGCCAGGAAAGCCTTGCCGTTAAAGCCAAACCAGGGTGCGGCATACAGGATGTTCGGGGAGGACTGGACTTCGTCCGTGGTCTGGTAGTACGTACCTACCGTGGCCTGGTCTTCCGGCGCGCGGTTGAAGAAGTTCTTCTTACAACCGGTGGCGGCGGCCAGGACGAGTGCGCTATAAATGATTTTTTTCATTGTGCTTTCGGTTTAAAATTCAGCATTCAATCCAAACGTGATCACGCGCGGCGCGGGATAACGGCCATAGTCTATATTCTGCAGGAGCGGGTTCTGGTTCAGCGAACCGACTTCGGGGTCGAGGCCGCTGTAGTGCGTCAACACGTACAGGTTCTGACCGCTGAGGTAGGCCCTGAGGCGGTTCATCTTTACGTACCCGGCCCATTTGGCGGGGAGGCTGTAACCGATCCGCACGTTCTGTATCCGGAGGTACGACGCGTTCTCCAGGAAACGGTCGCTCATCACCAGGTTGTTATTCCCAAAACCCGAGCGGGGTGTCGGGATATTGGAGTTGGGGTTGCTGGGCGACCAGAAGTTCGCGGACTCGGCGCGTTGGTTCATATAGAGGCCGTATTGCCCTTCCAGCTGGTAGTTCAGCGCGTTGAGGATCTTGCCGCCCTGCGAGCCCATCAGGAAGATGGACAGCTCAAAGCCCTTATAGGTAAAGTCGTTGGACAGGCTGTAGGTAAAGTTCGGGTTGGGATTGCCGAGCGCGTATTGGGTGTTGGGCGCGCCCTTGGCGTTGCGGCCGGCATACAGGATGTCGCCGGTATAGATGGCGTTGCTCAGCGTCCGGTCGCTCGAGACGACCTCGGGGGAGCCGATCACGTTTTGCGGGTTCTGCGCGAGGTCCTTGAGCTGCGCCTGGGTCTTGATGATGCCCGCGGTCTTGTAGCCGTAGAACTCGCCGATCGGACCGCCCACCTGGGTATAGGTGGCGGGGATCTGGGGGCCGAAACCGGTGGAGACGTTCCCGATCAGCGCCGGGAAGCCGTTCAGCGATTCGACCTTGTTGGTGTAATGGGAGAAGATCAACGTAGTGTTCCAGCGGAAGTCCCTGGATTGGATGTTGTGGCTGGTGATCGAGAACTCGAAACCGTTGTTGTCGATCTTGCCGGCGTTGACCCAGGGTGGTTGCACGATCGCGGCGTTGGAGTATTCCGCGGTACCGCCGGAAAGGAAGGCCGGCAGCGGCTGCTGGAACAGGAAGTTCTTCGACGTCTTCTTATACACGTCGAAGCTGGCTTCGATCCGGCCGTGGAGCAGCCCGAAGTCGACGCCCAGGTTTTCCTGGATCGCCGTTTCCCAGGTGAGGTTGGGGTTGCTGAAGTTGAATACGCTGAAGGCGGTACCCAGCCCCGTTACCACGGGTTGGATGGCCGAACCGTACTTGTACCCGCCGCCGGTGTTGGAGTTACCGGTCGTGCCGTAACCCACGCGGATCTTCAGGTTGCTGACGAACTTGGCGACGTCCGCCATGAACCGTTCATCCCCCAGCTTCCATGAACCGGAGATGCCCGGGAACCAGCCGGTCTGGTGCCCTTGCGCGAAGTTGGAGGACCGGTCGCGGCGATCGATGCCCTGTATGCTGTATTTGCCGTCGTAGGTATAGATGATACGCCCGAAGTAGGACTCCATCACGTTCGATCCCTTGGACTCGGCCAGGGTGTTGTTGGATTGCGTACCCAGCCCGAGCGTCTGTATCGTGTTCCCCGCGGTAAAACCCTTGGTGCCCGCGTTGACGCCGTTGTACGTGGATTCCCAGACTTCGCGCCCCGCCTGCACGGTGATCGCGTGCTTGCCGTATGTGTGGTTGAAGTTCAGGTGTTCCACCCAGTTCCAATAGTTGTCGGAGGCGTTGTATTCGTTCAGCACCGCCTGGGTATTGACAAAGGCCGCCGAAGAACCGGCCGCGCCATAGGAATAGGTCGGCAGGAAGGTCTTGGCGCCGCTCCAGTCGAAGTTCCCGTCGATCTCGGAGTGGAGCGTGATGTCCAGCGGGAACTTGATGTCGCCGTAAAGACTGCCCTGGGCGTTGCTTTGGCGCAGGGTGTTGGTGATGTTCAGCGCCTGCTGGACCGGGTTGCGGCCGCCTTCGATCGTCCCGTTCACGACCGCCGGTCCGGCAAAGGACCCGTCGGCGTTGTACACCGCGGCGTCGGGCGCCGCCAGGAGCGCGTTATAGATGATCCCGTAAGAGTTGCCCAACCCGATGTCCGAGAAGCTTTGGCTGGCCGAGAAGCTCGTACCTGCCTTGAACCAGTTGTTGACCTGCGAATTGACGGTGGCGTGCACGCTATACCGGTTGAAGTCAGACGCCAGCACCGTCCCGTCCTGGTCGAAATAACCGCCGGAGACATAATAGTCGGTTTTGCCGTTGCTGCCGGAAAACGAAAGACTGTGGCTGGTTTCCGGGGCCCTGCGGAAAACGGCCTTTTGCCAGTTCGTGCCGGGTCCGAGTTTCGAAGGGTCCGAAAACTCGACCCTCCGGGGGAGCCCGAATTCGTCGGCGAGCGTATTTTCAAACGAAGCGTATTGCGGCAGGTCCATCACCTTGAGGAATTTGCCCTGCTCCTGTTGGCCCCAGTAGCCGTCGTAGCTGATCTTACCGGTACCGGCCTTGCCCTTTTTGGTGGTGATGATCACCACGCCGTTCGCCCCGCGGCTGCCGTAGATGGCGGTAGCGGAGGCGTCCTTGAGCACGTCGATCGATTCGATGTCGTTAGGGTTGAGCTCCGTCAGGAAACTGGGGCTTTTTTCCTGCTCGCTGGGACTGGCGGGGTTGGTCAGCTGGTGACCGCTGTTGGAGGAGTTCCCGTCGATGGCCACCCCGTCGATGACGTAGAGGGGTTCGCTCCCGCTAAAGGAGGTGATACCGCGGATCCGCACCGACACCGCGGCGCCCGGCGCGCCGGAGTTCTGGGTGATGGTGACGCCGGCCGCCCTGCCTTGCATCATCTGGTCGATGCTCGGTTGCGGGATGTCGGCAATGTCCGACGCCTTGATGCTGGAGATGGCGCCGTTCACGTCGCCTTTTTTCTGGACGCCGTAACCGATGACCACCACGTCGGTGAGGTTTGTCGCGATTTGCCCGAGCGTAACATTGTAGGTGTCACCGGAGCCAATGCTCACCTCCTGGGCCTTCATCCCGACAAAGGTGACGACCAGGGTTTTTGCGCCCGCGGGCAGGGTTAAGGTGAAATGTCCGTTTACGTCCGTTTTGGTGGAGACTTTTGTCGATTTAACCGACACGGTGGCTCCCGGCAAGGTCACGCCCTTATCGTCCGAAACGGTCCCGCTGATCGTTTTGGATTGAGCATGAACAACATAGCTAAGGAGACATAACACGAACGCATAGAGGGGAAGCAGTAATTTTCTTCTCATAACAAGCGATCATTAATTTGGTTAAAAATACGACCACTCGTTGCAGAAGAAATAATACTATTTTAGCATTTCCATGGCGTTTTTTCCAGGAATGCCAACGTTGCTATTCTGAAAGGTGCTGCTGTTCTACGTTTTGGGTTGACACAATTCATTGTATCCTGCGCATATTTTGTACTATTTTACCATAAACTGAGCCAATCTTATCCGCTATGTCCAAGATGATTATCAAGGAGATCACACCGTTGACAAAGGCGGATTGCTTTACGCTCTTTTCCCGTTACAAAACGGAGTTCGACTTCCCGCTCCACTATCACGAGGAGTATGAGCTGAACTATATCGAGAACGCCGGCGGCGCCCAGCGCATCGTCGGCGACAGCGCCGAGGAGATCGACGACCTCGAGCTCGTCCTCTTCGGCCCCAACGTCCGCCATGCCTGGCTCACCCATCGCTGCCAGGGTAAAAAGATCCACGAGATCACCATCCAGTTCAACAAGGACATGTTCAGCGACGTCTTCCTGAAGCGCAACCAGCTCGGGAATATCCGCGGGCTCTTCGACAAGTCGTTGTCGGGGATCGTCTTTTCCCGCGAGACCGTTTCTTTTATCGCCCCGCGCATCAAACGACTGGAACGCCTGTCCGGCTTCGATTCGGTGCTCGAGCTGATGTCGATCCTCCACGACTTGTCCCTCTCGCGTAACCTGCGGCTCCTGTCATCCTCCGGCGTTTTTTCCGATTTCTCGGACAACCACCGCATCGACCAGGTGGTCCAATTCCTCAACGAAAACTTTGGCAAACCCATCCGCCTCGGTGAAGTAGCGCGCATCGCCGGCATGACCGAGACGGCGTTCTCGCGCTTCTTCAAGGCAAAGACCGGCATCACCTTCGTGGATTGTCTCAACGACATCCGGCTGGGCCACGCCTCGCGGATGCTCATCGATACCACGAATTCGATCGCGGAGATCGCCTACGATTGCGGGTTTAATTCGATTTCGAACTTTAATAGGATTTTTAAAAAGAAGAAGGGGGCACGGCCGAAGGAGTTCCGGCAGAACTATAGCAATAGCGGGACGCGGATATTTATTTAGTCCCTTCGCTGCCGCTCCAGTGCTCCGTTATTCTCCCGGGTGGTAGGTTTTTTCGGCGTGGGCCATGACGTCTTCCTTGTAGAAATAGACATCCTTGAACCGACCCGTGGCGTAGCCCTCGGCCTGGTCGGTGAAGTGCGGGTCTTTGGGGTCGCTGGATTCGCCACCGGTGACGATCGTTTTTGCGTGTACGCGCGGGCCGAATTCTACGGCGGCGATGAAGCTGTTGCCGGAGAAGCCGTAGCGCTTTTTGACGCCGGGCATGATGCGGCTGACGAAGGAGGGGAGACAGCCAAAGGCGGACGCGACGGAGGCGATGGGGATGCTGGGGCGGTTGTCGTCGTAGGTTTCCTGGATATTGCCGGTAAGGCGCTGGTAGCGGTTTTCAGCGCCCCAGGGGACGCGCCAGGTGCCGAAGCGGGTGCGGAGGTCTGCGACCACGGTTCTTAAATCGGTTAGCTTTTGCGCGTCGGTGGAGCTATCGACTTCTTTTTGGATGTTGTCGGTTTGCCAGCTGGCTCGTTCGGCGTATGTCAACCGCGGCATGTGACGGGTCATGAGGGTCCCCCACTCTACCGCCAGGGTCGTCGCGATGGAGGTGTCGCTGGCGTAGCGGTCCCAAGCCTTGAGGATCGCGATCGGCTCGTCCAGCGCCGTGTCGCTGATTTTGAGTATCGGCGGCAGCAACACCTCGAAGGCTGCCAGGTAACGGTTGTAGCCTTTGGCGATCAGGCTGTCGAGCGTGAGGCCGCGGGCGTTTTGGAGGAGGCGGATGGCGTTGACGGAGCGGAAATTCTGGCCGTCGGGAGCCATATAGGCGGGGTAGTCGTCGCGCCGGGGACTGGCGTCGCCGGAAATGGCGTAGGGCGTGGAGTTGCAGTTTTGTATCCAGCCCGTCGACGGGTTGAAGACGCGGACGAGCTCGTCGAGTCTGTAGGTGCCTTGCCATTCGGTGGCGGAGGTCGTGCCGTCTACCGGCTGGGTCCAGTCGAGCGTCGTGTCGCGTTTGGGCATGAAGTTGCCGTGCCAGTAGGCGATGTTGCCGTAGTCGTCGGCATAGACGGTGTTGTTGGTGGTGTTGGAGCGCAGGTCCATCTCCTTTTTGTACTGGGCGAAGGTTTCGGCCTTTGTCGTGAGCCACGCCTCCATCAGGGCTTTGAGCGAGCGGTTGTTTTCC
>NZ_DATJIY010000084.1:0-10627 GCF_035492835.1 Dinghuibacter sp. | reverse complement strand
ATTGCCATGAAATTGACTACACTGCTGTTGACCGCTGCGCTAATGCAGGCGCACGGTGGGGGGATGGCCCAGAACGTCAGTCTTTCGGGCCAAAACCTGTCACTCAAGACCATTTTTTCCCGGATCAAGCAGCAAACGGGTTATGCCTTCTTCTACAACTACTCGTTGCTCAAAGAAGCGCATCCCGTCGACCTGGACGTAAAGGACATGCCCCTGACCAAGGTGCTCGACCTTTGCTTTACCGGTCAACCCCTCGGCTACGCCATCGAGAACAAGACCGTAGTCGTCACCGAGCGCCCAGCGCCCCCCGCCGACCCCTCGGTCGCCGCCCTCCCCGACGTCACCGTCCGCGGCCGCGTCACCGACGACAAGGGTAACCCCGTCGTGGGCGCCAGTGTGAAGGTGAAGGGCCGGAATACGGGTACCTCGACCGATGCGGACGGGGTATTTACACTAAAGGTCCCCGAAGGATCGGTGCTGATCATCTCCAGCATCGGTTTTAGCACGAAAGACGTTACCGCCACCAAGGACGAAACCATCAGCATACAGCTCCAGGCTTCCAACAAGGAGGTCAGCGAAGTGGTCGTAACGGGCTTTGGCGAGACCCGCCAAAAGCGCAGCCTGGGCTACTCGGTGACCCAGGTCAGCGGTGACGACGTCCGCGCGACCATGCAGTTGAATCCGATCTCGGCCCTCCAGGGAATGGTGGCCGGTCTGCAGGTACAGCCCGGCGTCGCCGGTCAGGCCTCCACGCCGCGCGTACTGCTGCGCGGCGCCAGCTCTTTGAACGCATACGAAAACAATCCCCTGGTGGTGGTCGACGGCGTCATCCTGGACGACCAGAGCGTCACGCAAAACCAGGGCGCTTCCACCGACTTCGGGAACATCCTCAAGGATATAAACCCCGACGACGTCGAAACCATGAGCGTGCTGAAAGGCGGTGCGGTAACGGCGCTCTACGGTAGCCGTGCCGCGAACGGCGTGATACTGATCAAGATGAAAAAGGGTAAAGCCATGAAAGGCCTGGGTGTTTCCTTCTCCCAGGAACTGACGCTCCAAAAAGCATACAAGACCACCGACTTCCAGGAGGTATACGGGATGGGCATCTACTCGGATGACTGGAATACCGGCCCCAACGGCATACTCGCCATCAATTCCAGCGACTGGGGCGCCAGCTTCGGCCCCGAAATGACCGGCCAGGTAGTCCAGGACTTCAACGGGTACGTCCGCAAGAACTACCCCTTCCACAACCAGCTGCTCAAGCTCTATCAGAACGGCGGGGTGTCCAACACCAACGTCGCTTTGTCCGGGGGGAACGAGAACAGCACCATCCGGATGTCCTATTCCCGGCTGGCGTCGAACACGGTACTCCCGAACAACAAATTCGACCGGAACAGCTTTTTCCTGCGCGCGACGCACAAGATCGGCAGCTGGGTGAACATCGACGGTAACGTAGCCTATGTCCATTCCTACAACCTCAATCCGGCGCAACAGGGCGGCGCCAGCCCGCTGTACCAGTTTTTGTACGACGGTTCTCCCAACTACGACGCCAGGTATTGGGCCTCGCACAACTTCGACTCCGCTAAAGGCGGCATCAACAACGCGGATGCCACTACCATCGTCGCGAACACATTTTATCCTTTATACCAGAACAAATATTACCAAACCGAAGACAATCTCCGCTCCAGCCTGGAGATAACCGCGACGTTCACGCCCTGGCTCAGCTTTGACGGCAACGCCAGCATGAACCTCTATAACGTCAACCACTCCACCGACCAAAGGGGTACCCAAGCCGGGTACAACAGCCCCAACTACTCCGGTTCGATCACCGACCTGCTGCAGTCCCGGTACCGGGGTGAGTTTGCGCTACAACACAAGTTCGGGGAATTTACCCCCTCGCTGCACATCGGGGGCGAGGTCTTCAATTCCGCGCAGACCGGCAACTCATACAGCACCAACGGCGGTGGCGTCCTGCCGGACATCTACCGCCTTTCCAACTCGGTCAATCCCGCCACCATCACCGAAAACAAGCCCAACAGGTCCGAGCTCACCTCCGTTTATTTCCAGGGCGCCATCGGCTGGCGTTACCTGACGTTGAACCTGTATGGTCGCAACGATTGGAATTCCACCCTGGTGTACAACGACCAGCACGGGAAGTATTCGTATTTCTATGGCGGTAGTGACCTGGCCTTTGTATTCAGCGACCTCCTGAAGGACAAACCCTCTTACCTGAGCTACGGCAAGCTGCGGTTGTCCTATGCCCAGGCGGGGAATGGGACAGATCCCTATACGACCAGCACCGGGAGCTATACCTCGAGTTCTCCGTATACCGGCGGCGGCGGTAGCGCCAGCCAGTACCAATACTCGTCCTCCACGCTGGGTAACACGTTCCTGGTGCCCGAGAAGAGCTCGAAGGTCGAAGCCGGTCTGGAGCTGTCCTTCTTCAAGGATCGCCTGGGCGCGGACTTCACGATATACAACCAGAACACCAAGAACCAGATCATCGCCTTTGGCGTGCCCGCCACCTCGGGCGTATCCAACGCCCTGGTGAACGGGGGAGAGGTACGTAACCGTGGTATCGAGCTGACCCTCACCGGTACGCCGATCCAGTCCCGCAATTTCGTTTGGACCACCAAGTTCAACTATACCCTCAACCGTAATTCCGTTATAAGCCTCCCCTTCGGTGCGTTGTACTCGAACCTCGACGGCGAGGACGGAATCAGGAGCGTGGCACAGGCCGGGGGCGCCTATGGCGCGATGGTCGCTTCCTATGGTTTCGCCGGGTATGTCGACGCCGACCCGAAAAGCGCGCTCAACGGCCAACCGGTGTTGACACAATTGTATGGAGGTACCCAAACCGCCTACGTCCGGGCCACCGACTACGGAACGACACCTCAGACCAAAGAGCCCGTGATCGGTAACATCCAGCCCAAGTTCCTGGGAAGCTTGTTCAATACCTTTACGTACAAGAATTTCTCTCTCAACATCTTCCTCGATGCCCGATTTGGCGGTATGGAATGGTCCACGTCGTACTACTACGGCATGGAAGACGGCAACATCAAATCCTCGCTCGCGGGTCGCGATACCAAATATGGCGGGTTGTCTTTCAAACCCGGCACCACCAATTCCCAGTACCTGGGCTTCCCTATGGGCAGCTCGCGGACGGACGGGATTGCGTTTAAAGGCGTCTTCAAGGCCGGCTCGACGTCTTTGGGCGCCGATGGGAGCATGCACGACGTATCGGGTATGACCTGGGCCGACGCGTATAGCAAAGGCTATGTGCTTCCGACCAACGCCGCCGACTACTATATCAAGACCTACGGTTGGAGCGCCGGTATCCGCTCGATGGCTACCTTCACCAACTCCTGGGTTTCCCTCCGCCAGGTCGCCATCGGTTATGACCTGCCGCAATCGCTCGTCCATAAGATGAAGTTCTCCAACCTGAGGGTCAGCCTCGCCGGTCGCGACCTGTTGTACCTCTACAACAGCGCCCCCGACCACATCAATCCCGAGAACACCAACGACTCCGGCGCGGGCAGCGCCTTCGAGGACGGTGGTGTGCCCTATGTCAGGAGCTTCAGCGTGATGATCAATGCAAACTTTTAAACCCGAAGACGATGCACAAACGTAACTATATCATAGGCGCCTTGCTGCTGAGCATGTCTTGCAGCCGGTCGCATTTCGCCAACCTCAACACGGATCCCGACGCGGTGTTGACGATCAACCCCGCGACCGAGGTCACCCCCGGGGAAGTCGACATTCACAGCAACAGCTTTGAAGTGTTCTACGATTTTGTCCGGGACATAAAGCCCTGGACACAAACGTATGTCTTTACGACCGGGAACTCATCCACCTACCTCACCGCCTTTAGCACGAGCAACATCAACTATCGTTGGGGTAATTTCTACGGAGGGGTAGGGGACAACCTGACCGACGTGCTGCACATCATCGACAACATGCCTGCCGACAAGCAGGCGCAATACCAGCAGATGCGCGCCATCGTCACCATCCCGCGGATATTTTACGCGTTCTATACGTCCGACGCCAACGGCAGCATTCCCTATCTGCAGGCATTTCTGGCGCGGTACACGAGCCCGTCTTACTTCACGCCCGTGTATGACCCGCAACAAATATTGTTCGATACCCTCGACGCCCAGCTGGCGCGGTCCGTGGCCATATTGGAAGCCAATCCCACGGTGTCCCAGGTGTCGCTGGGTTCGAACGACATCTATTATGGCGGGGACGTCACGCATTGGATCAAGGCCGCCAACAGCCTGCGTCTTAAGATGGCCATGCGCCTGATGAAGCGCGACCCGGCCAAGCTCACTTCGATCGTTAACGCCGTACTGGCTGATCCCGTGGGGCTGATCGCGTCCCCCAGCGACGACTGGATCTGCTACTCCAACTCGATCGGCGCGGGCGACGGGAATAACAACCCGGTCAACCAGGGGAACTATTCCGGCTCGATGAATAACGTCAACTTCATGTGGAAGACGGCCGATCCCCGGATCAGGATTTTCTACCAGCCGGCCGGGATCACGTCGGCGGACATGCTGGATTCGGCCCAGGCGCAAGGCGTCATACCGGCCGGCGTCACCTGGGATGGCCAGTTATACCGCGGGCAGTACGCCACACCCGGTACGAGCTCGGACCCCACCAAGAGCTTCATGTTCCAAACGCTCACGTTCAGTTACAAGGGCGTCAAGCAGCAGGTCAACTGGCCCTCGATCATCCAGCCGGGCCTGACCTATTACACGTACAACGTCACCAGCGGCGGGATCAACAACTACCCGGTCATCACCTACGCCGACGTCTGCCTCATGCGGGCGGAACTGGCCGTCCGTGGTCTCGACAACGAGACGGAGCGACCCGACACGCTCTATAACCGCGGCATCACGGCGTCCATCGAGGACTATGACCGCTGGGGAAAGAACACCGTCGAACCGGGCTATACGCCACTGGGCGCCAATGAAATCAGCAACTACCTGACCCAGCCGGGCGTCGCCTACAATTCGGCCACGGCGCTCGAGCAGATCTGCGACCAGGAATACCTGAACTTCTTTATCCAGCCGAATGAGTGCTGGGCCCTGATCAAACGCACCGGCTACCCCGCGGTTGGCAGCTCGATACTCGCCTGGGAGGACATGTCGTCCTTTGGCGGCATGCCCCGCCGTTATCCGGCCCTCCAGCCGGCATTGGGCGACCTGAACTTCACGAACGTCACCAATGCCATCGACTCGATGGCCCTGGACCCCAACTACGGGGCTCCTTCGAGCACCTCGGGTCGTGTTTGGTGGGATCAGCCCTAGTCGGGCAGCCCAGCCGCCCCGCTGGCAGCCCAGTCGCCCGCAGGCGGCTCATCCTTAAAACAATTCATGGCGCCGGCCAATAACCGGCGCCTTTTTTTATCTTGTAGGCAACGCATGAAATTCCTTTCCCTCCTCCTCGCCGGCTTGGCGCCGGCGTCGCTGCTGGCGCAACAAATCGACGCCCACGGCCACCTCCACCTCGGCGCCCACGCCGAAGGCCCCCTCCTCACGCTCATCGTTCACGGCGACACCCTGAAACCCGAATCCGCAGTAACCCGCGGCAGCGCCACCACGTTGCATTATGCCGGAGGGTTGACCGCCGTGGTCCGGACAACAGCGCGGGGCACGTATACCCGCTACGAGCTGACAGCCGGAGACACGAGCGCAGACGCCGTCATCTGGGGTCCCTACACCACCGACATCTCCGACACCATCGGAAACGAAGTAGGCATTGTCAGAAACGCCGATGTCGCCATCGGCCTGCAGTGCCTCAACCTGAAGACCACCGGCGGCAAGCTGGAGAACGAGGAAGGCGCCGTTTTTGACCGCGGCACGACGGCGACGGCGACCGCGAATGGCGCCTCGCTCCAGGCTTTTTCGATCAACCGCGCACGCGATAGGAAAATCACCGTTTGGGGACGCTGGCCTGAAGTGCCGCTGAAGGCGATCCCGGATGGCGGGCTACAAGGCTCCGCCATCGCGCTGTTCATAAGCAAACCGCGGGAGGTGCGCGCGGTCCTGACCCAGATCACCAACACCGAAAAATTACCGGACGACAAGGAAAAATGGACGCCGGAGGAAGGCCGCCCCTACCTGATCACCACCTTCAGCGAAAGCAACATCGACACCTTCCTGGCCTATGCCAAACGCATGCGCCTGGCCGGCGTCTATCACGAGGAGCTCTTTGAAACCTGGGGACACTTCGTGATCCGGAAGGACCTTTTCCCCCACGGCATAGCCGGGTTCAAGGCGTGCGTCGACAAGGCCCACGCGATGGGTCTTCGGCTGGGGTTCCACGTCCTTAGCAACTTCATCACCACCAACGACGCGTATGTCACCCCGGTGCCCGACCGCCACCTGATGACAGCCGGCGGCGACGCACTGACAGGCGCCATCGACCCGCAAGCCACGGACATTGCCGTTGGCAATACCTTTTATTTCCAGCTGAAAAGCGACCTTAACAGCGTCCGTATCGATGACGAGATCGTTCAATATACCGCGATAGCAGGCAACCACCTTACCGGTTGCGTCCGGGGCGCCTTCGGCACGAAGGCCGCCGCGCACGCCGCCGGGACAAAAATCGACCGCCTCATCGACCATCCCTACAAAGTCTTTTTCCCGGACTGGGAGCTCCAGCACCGGATCGCCGCCAACATCGCGAGCTTTATAAAGGAGACGGGCGCTGACCAGATGGATTTTGACGGGCACGAAGGCACCTACGCCACCGGTATGGGTGACCTGTCCTTCGAGACCTTTGCGGACGAGGTCTTCCGCGGCGCCGGTCATCACGTGACCTTCGGGTCGAGCCGGTCCAACCACTATTTCTGGCACATCAACGACTACCTGAACTGGGGCGA
This sequence comes from Dinghuibacter sp., assembly GCF_035492835.1. Lineage (NCBI taxonomy): Bacteria > Pseudomonadati > Bacteroidota > Chitinophagia > Chitinophagales > Chitinophagaceae > Dinghuibacter > Dinghuibacter sp. Next base: position 3,741 of record NZ_DATJIY010000084.1, on the reverse strand, counting down.
GCCTTGGTATGGCGGTTTCCGGGAAAGCCAGGCCGCCTCCCGTTTCGCCAACCAACCCTTTCTGGCAGACAACTATATGCCGCCCATGCTCGGCTGGTTCCTGATCACCGCCAGGACGGCGCCCGAGGACGTCGACTGGATGCTCGCCCGGGCAGCCGGGTACGGCGCGGGCTATGCCCTGGTGCTGCGGTCCGCGGCCCTGTCCAATCCGCACCTCGAAGAGATCGTCGGTAAATTCCGCGACTGGGACGAGGTCAGAAATCGCCAGTTGCTCAATGAGGCGCAGCGGGCCTGGCTAAAAGACCCTTCGACGGAGGCCAGCCTCGTCCAGCGGGACGGTCAGTGGTACCTGGAGCGCTTCCACGACGCGGATTATACGTTCACCGCCCGCGCCCTGCAGCCCGGTCAGCCCACCGACACGGTATGGTCGTTCGACAACGCGGTCGCCGGCGTCTCGCCGCGTCTGACCTACAAGGCCGACGCCCCCGTCGAAACGCCTACCTGGTCTTTTGATGACAAAGAAGGCAGCACCGCCGGAGCCCACCGCCTCACCTTTGACGCGCGCCCGGTGGGAGCGGGCCCGGTCCTCGTTCATGTCGGTCTCCGTCTCTATGACGGCCGTCAGCCGCTGGATGGCAAGCCTTCCCCCGCGCCGCTTTGCAGCGTCACCCCCGTGAACCTCCGCTGCGAGTACCTCGTCAATCCCGAAGGCATCGACGAGTCCTTCCCCCGATTGGGCTGGACATTCGACGCCACCGACACGACGGCGCATGGGCAGCGGCAGACGGCTTACCAGGTAATCGTAACCGAAGGAGACCCCGCGGGCGCAGGCGACGGCATCACCGTCTGGAATTCGGGTTGGGTAACCAGCACCAACTTTCAACAAATCATGTATACCGGCGCCGCCCTCACCTCCGATCGGACCTATACGTGGAAAGTCCGCGTCAAAGACGAAGCCGGCCGCATCTCCGCCTGGAGTCAACGCGCCCATTGGAGCACCGGTCTTTTCCACCGGTCCGAGTGGACTGCCCGCTGGATCGGCACCGGTGAAACCCTCGATCCGAAGGCCGAAGACTGCAACGTCTCCAACCCCTGGCTCCGCAAAACGGTCGAATTGACATCCCAACCCGCCAGGGCGATGATGTTCGTCGCTTCCGTGGGCTATCACGAGCTGTATGTCAATGGGCAAAAGATCGGCGATGGCGTGCTGGCCCCCGCGGTCACCGACCATACCAAGCGGGCCCGCTATATCGTTTATGACATCGCCAGATACCTCCACCCCGGCGCCAACGTCGTCGCCCTCTGGCTCGGCGCGCCCTGGTCGATTTATAAACCTTATGCCACCGATGACAAGCCTCGTGCGCCCGTCGTAATCGCGCAGGCCGACGTATATGACGGCCCCGCAAAAATCCGCATCCAAACTGACGCCACCTGGCTTACGCATCCCAGTCCGAACCGTCTCCTCGGGAATTGGTCTTTTGGCCGCATGGGCGGCGAACTGATCGACGAGCGGCTGGAAGACCCCCGCTGGAACCAGCCGGGCGCCGACACCACCGGTTGGAAACACGCCGTCGAATACATGCCCCGTCTCATGCTCACCGCGCAGATGACGAACCCCAACAAGCTCTCCGACGAAATCCACCCGAAAAGCATAACCGCGCGTCCGAACGGCGACTACCGCATCGACATGGGCGTCAACTTCGCCGGCTGGACGGAGATCCGCCTAAAAGGCGACCCCAACCAAAGGATCGACATCCAATTTTCGGAGCGGGAAAACGAGGACATGACCTTTGGCATCCATAGCGCTTATATCCTCGACAAGAGCGGGCTGGGGACCTTCCATAACCGTTTCAACTACAGTTCCGGCCGTTGGATTACCATCAAAGGGGCAAAAGCCGTAAGCGACATAAAAGGCTGGGTCGTCCATACCGCGTACGACAACGCCGCCTCCTTCGAATGCTCCGACAGCCTGCAGAACTGGATATTCAACAAGGTCCGCTGGAACTTCGAAAACCTTTCCCTGGGTGGCTATGTCGTCGACTGTCCTCAGCGCGAACGTCTCGGTTACGGCGGCGACGCCCACGCGACCAGCGAGAGCGGCGTCCTTAACTACGACCTGCGTGCGTTTTACACGAAGTGGATGCAGGACTGGCGGGATGGACAAGGCAACCGGCAGATGGACCCGACGAACTACGGCGGTCCCGCGGACGACGGCATCCTGCCCCATACCGCCCCGACCTACGATGGCGGTGGCGGCCCTCCCTGGGGAGGCATCGTCGTCACCCTTCCCTGGAACTTCTACCAGTTGACCGGCGACCTCCGCATCCTCGATCGGAATTTCGATATGATCAAGAACTGGCTGTCCTTCCTCGACTCCCATACCCGTAACGACCTCATGGAGCGCTTCGGAGGCGACTGGGACTTCCTGGGCGACTGGCTCTGGCCCCACGCCGGCGCCGAAGGAATGAACAACGGCAAGCCGCAAAACATCTGCTTCAACAATTGCTACCGCGTCTTCAACCTCCGAACGGCGGCGAAGATCGCCGTAGTGCTACATCACCCAAAAGAAGCGGAAATATGGACCGCCGAGGCGGATGCCTCCAGTGCCGCGATCAACGCGAATTACTACCATCCGGGAGACCACAGCTATTCCGACAGCTCCATGGACAACCTCGCCGCGGCGCTGATCGCCGGGGTCCCGGCGGAAACCGAACGGGCCGCCGTCATGCAACGCCTGGCCGACGAAATCCTCATCAATCAGCACGGCCACATCCACGCCGGAATCACCGCCGGCGCCCTGCTGTTCAAATTCCTGCGGGCGGAAGGCCGCGACGACCTGATCTATTCCATGACATCCCAAACCGGCTACCCCGGCTGGGGCTATATGAAGACCCAGGGCGCGACCTCCCTATGGGAAGCCTGGGAGGGCCCCATCCCCGGGCACTCGCTCCTCCATAGCTCTTATCTTTATCCGGGCGCGTGGTACATTGACGGGATAGGCGGTATCCGGCGCGACACCGCGCAGCCGGGATTTCAGCACTTCATCGTCCGGGCCCCGCGCCTCACCGAAACTCAGCTGCGCTGGGCAAGGACAACCTATGAAGCGCCCACGGGAACGATAAAGACCGCCTGGGAATGGCAGAACGGACGATTGGAGCTGGAAGTGACGGTGCCGCCAGGGACGACCGCGACGGTGATCCTACCGGACGCCATCCACGAGGTAACCGCCGGCCGTTATCGCTATACCACGGGCGCATGGCCCGCGCGCTGATGCGCCATGGGCGACGCTTGAACCGTTACCACGGACACTCGCTAATCTCGTCCTGGTAGTCGTTGCTAAAGAATTTCCCGGTCGGCCCATCCGCGTCGATCGTCGCATACTTCACGATAATGGCGGCAGCCCTTTCGATGGACCCCGGTCCCCGGAAGTGGTTGAACTCCGTTGCCGTATATCCCGGATCGACCGCATTGACCTTAAACGGCGTGTCGCGGAGCGCGTATGCCAGCGCGACGGTGTGCCCGTTCAGCGCCGTTTTGGAAGGTCCATAAGCGCCGCTCTTGAAGTGGTAAAACGGCGAAGCCGGGTCGCTGTGCAGCGTAAGCGACGCCAGCCCGGAGGTAACCTGGACGATGCGCGGCTCCGGCGATTGCCGCAACAGGTCTAAAAAAGCCAGCGTCGTCTCGATGACCCCGAAAAAGTTGGTATCGAACACCGTCCGGATCGTCGCCACCGGCGTTGCG
>NZ_DATJIY010000083.1:0-2316 GCF_035492835.1 Dinghuibacter sp. | reverse complement strand
CCTTATTGAGCATATAAATATAGATCGTGTGCCCGTCGGGCGACCGGTACACCCCGTCGTGGGTCTTCCCTCCGTCCATAAAGAGCGGCTGATAGCAATCGGAGAAAGCCGCTGCGGGCACCTTTACGGTATCCTTACCGTCGATGAGCGTGACCGAGGCGATCGCCGTGGTCGGCAATACCCCATAGTTGCCGTAATAGGGTTTATTATCGATCCGGATCACGTGCTTGTCGATTTCGTTCACGCGCCGCTTGCCCAATACGAAAGGCGTGGCCTGGATGGTCACCCGGAGCTGGTCATGGCTGAAGGTGATATTGTCGCTCCCCGACGCCGTGACCGGCAGGCTGGTGGCCTGGGGCTGACCGACGCGCTGGTCGAGACCCGCCAGGGTAAAGAAGATCAGGTCGTGCTTGATCGTGGGATCGGGGACCTTCGAAAGGTTGTCGCGTTTGGACCGCATGTCGGGGAAGTCGGTGATGGACTGGGCCTTTACAGACGACAAAGCCAGTAGCAACATGGGAATGAGGCAGATACGCATAGGGATGTGTTTGACGAGCGGAAAGTACGATATTTTTCAAAGGCCTATCTTAGCGGGATGAAGAAATTACAACGTTTTGCTATGGGAGGTCTGTTGCTGGCGGCCCTCCCGTCTTCGGGCGTGCTTGCGCAGACCACTTCCAGCTACTCCCCACACGAGCTGTTCAGCCCCTATTTCTTTAGGACCGACGGTAACGTCTACCGCAGCGCCAGTGGCGCGCCGGGCCCCAAATACTGGCAGAACCGCGCCGACTACGTTATAAAGGCCACGCTCGACGAGCCGGATACCACGATCAACGGCGAAGTCACGATCAACTATACCAATAACAGCCCGGACAAGCTGGACTTCCTCTGGCTCCAGCTGGACCAGAACCTGTTCCGCCCGGATAGCCGGGGCGCCGCCACCACGCCCATCAGCGGCGACCGTTTCGACGTAAAGGGTTTTTCGAAGGGCGGCTACCACATCGAGTCCGTCGAGGTGACGTATGAGGGAAAAACTTACGCCGTCACCCCTATCATCTCCGATGCCCGTATGCAGGTGCGGTTACAGGCGCCCGTAAAGGCCGACGGCGATAAGATCACCGTTCGCGTAAAATACAACTTCGCCATCCCCGTCTATGGCGCCGACCGCATGGGCCGGCTGGATACCAAGAACGGCGTGGTGTACGAGCTGGCGCAATGGTACCCCCGGATGTGCGTGTACGACGACATCGAGTCCTGGAATACGTTGCCCTATATGGGCCTGGGTGAGTTCTATTGCGAATATGGCAACTTCGATTATTACCTGACCGCGCCCGCCGACATGACCGTCGTTGCTTCGGGCGACCTGCAAAACCCGCAGGAGGTGCTGACGCCGCGCCAGGCCGAACGCTTTGCCCAGGCGCGCAAGAGCAATGAAACCGTCATGATCATCAACGCCGACGAGGTTGGGCAGGCGTCGAGCCACGTACATGCGTCGGGCAATTCGACCTGGCACTTCAAGATGGACAATACCCGCGACGTATCCTGGGCCGCTTCGCGCGCCTTCATCTGGGACGCCGCCAAGGTAAACCTGCCCTCCGGCCGCCCAGCCATCGCGCAGTCCGCTTACCCCATCGAAGCCGCCGGTAAGGACCGCTATGGCCGCTCCACCGAATACCTCAAGCGTTCGATCGAAATCTACTCGGACTATTATTTCGAATACCCCTGGAACTCCGCCGTCAGCGTAGCCGGCGTCGCCCTGGGGATGGAATACCCCGGCATCATCTTCTGCCAATCCAACCTGACCAACGGCGGCCTGTGGGGCGACATCACCCACGAGATCGGCCACAACTGGTTCCCCATGATCGTAGGCTCCAACGAGCGCCGTTTTATGTGGCAGGACGAAGGCTTCAACACCTTTATCAACCAGTTTTCGACCCGGGAGTTCAACCACGGCGAATACTACCGCAAGCCCCGCCCGGAAATGGTCATGGGCATGCTCCGTAGCGAAAAGGACCCGCTCATGACCGCCCCCGAAGGCATGAACCTGAACGGGTACGGCGCCTATTACTTCAAGACGTCCGCGGGTTTGAACCTGTTACGAGACGTCATCCTGGACAGCGTGCGTTTTGACTACGCCTTCAAGCTGTATGTCCATCGCTGGGCCTTCAAGCACCCGCAACCGGACGACTTCTTCCGGACGATGAACAGCGCCGTAGGTGAAAACCTCGACTGGTTCTGGAAGGAATGGTTCTTCACCACGGACAAGCTGGACCAGGCCGTTAGTTCCGTCAAATACGTTTCCGGCGACGCCACCAA
>NZ_DATJIY010000082.1:0-9375 GCF_035492835.1 Dinghuibacter sp. | reverse complement strand
TATCCAGCACCACAAAATCGGCCCGCTTGCCGGCCTCGAGGCTCCCGATCTCGTTTTCCAAAAAGTCGGCTCGAGCCGCCCAGATCGTCATGCCACGGATGGCTTGCATACGACTTAACGCGTCTGAAGGCTGAAACCCGCCAGGAGGGAACCCCTTGGCGTCGACGCGGAAAACGGCGGCCAGGAAGGTTTTGAAAGGGCTGATGTCTTCCACGGGGAAGTCGGTGCCCAGCGGCAGCCAGCCGTTTTGCGCGAGCAGTCGCTGATAGGCGTAAGCCGACGGCAGCCGGACCGGTCCGAGACGTTCGCCGGCCCAGTACATGTCGCTGGTGGCGTGCGTGGGCTGGACGGAGGGGATGATCGAAAAGCGACCGAAGAGTGAAAAGTCGTCAACCGAGATCACCTGCGCGTGCTCCACCCGCCAGCGGCGGTCGTTCCGCCCCGGCAGGTGCCGTGCATACACGTTAAGGATCATCCGGTTCCCCGAATCGCCGATGGCGTGCGTGCACAGCTGCCAGGCCGTCGGGGCGAGCCGCGCGGCCAGCGAGTCGTAGTGCGCCACGGGGTGGAGCAGGTAGCCGTACACGCCGGGCCGGTCGCTGTAAGGCGCCAGCAGACAGGCGCCCCGGCTGCCCAGCGCGCCGTCGGCGTAGGCTTTGACGGCGTTGACGTACAACAGGTCCGTTTTATAGGGACCCTTGGGGATAAAGTAGTCGAGGTCGTCGCGCGAGTCGCTAACCATCGCGTATATGCGCATCCGCAGCTTACCCGCCTTTTGCAGGGAATCGAGGGTTAAAATGGCGGCTTTATCCAGCCCGCAGTCGGCGACGGTGGTTAAGCCCTGGGCAAAACAACGCCCCTCTGCCGCCACCGCCCGTTCCAAAAACCCGTCTGGCGTCAACGGCGGGATCCGCCTGTAGACCAGTTGCATTGCGTTGTCGATCATAATCCCGGTCAACCGGCCATTGGAAGTCCCTATAACGCCTCCATCGACTTTTTGCCCGGGGCGCACCCCCGCGACCCCCAGCGCCTTTGCATTGGCCAGCAGGGCGTGGCCGTCAACCCGGCCTAGGACCACGGGCGTCGACGGGAAGACCTGATTGAGCAGGGTATTGTCGGGGAAGGCGGCGCCCGGGAACTTATTCTGGTCCCACCCGCGTCCGCGGATCCACGCCATACCGGGGTGCGCGTCCGCGAATTGTTTTACGCGCGCGACCATATCGGAGTCGCTGGTGCTCCCAAAGAGCGACGCCATGAATAACGACTCCCCGTACCCGACGAAATGGGAGTGCGCGTCGATAAACCCGGGGTAGACCGCCTTTCCGCCCAGGTCCGTGACTACCGGCGCCGTATACCGCCCCAGGATGTCCGCGTCAGACCCCGTCGCCAGGATACGTCCATCCTTTACGGCCATGGCTTCCGCGGTGCTGAAGGCGCTGTCGACCGTGTAAATCCTGGCGTGGTGGACGATCAGGTCGGCGGATTGTTTGCCGCGGCACGAAAAAAGAAAAATGAGTGCAATCGCGTACTTCATCCCTCAATATAAGGCGTATTTCTGACCAAACTCCAGCATGGCACTAAGACGATTAACCCTGGTGGCGCTTTTCGCCTCCATAACAGGCGCGTACGCACCGGCCTCGTCCCCACGGGCCCCGCGTGGAACTGGACAAACGTGGACTCCGCTTTCGGACCCTTACCGGAGGGCGTACACGTCTATCGGACGGAAGACAAGATGGAAGGACGCCTTTCGGTCGCCTACTATGTCACGGCGCCCCTGAAAGACAAAGCGCTCGATGGGCTTTGACCGATCCGGGAAGGCGGACGTGGCCTGAGTTTTCACCGATACCACGAAACCTTATCCATACGCTTTCGAGGATGGTCCTGTAGTAGCCAAAGGTAAGGACTCCATACCGACGCTTGCCGCGCTGGGCGATCCCCACTGGAAAGAATGGAAGATGCAGACCGTGGTGGGCGGCGGTCCCGTGCTGGTGTATGACGGCAAGGTCAGGGTAACGAACGAGGAAGAAGGGTTGTTCATACACGGCGAAAAAGACATCCATCCCCGCAGCGCCATCGGTTATACGAAGGACGGCCGCGTCATCGTGCTGGCGGTCCAGGGACGGACGCCGGGCATAGCTTCCGGCGTAACGCTGGCCGAGGAAGCAAAGGTGTTGCTCGACCTCGGTTGCTACGAGGCGTTGAACCTCGACGGCGGCGGCAGCAGCTGTATGCTGGTCAACGGCAAGGAAACCATCCACCCTTCGGATAAGACCGGCGAGCGGCCGGTGCCCTCGGTCTTTTTGATAAAGGTGAGCCACCCAGTCAAGTAAATTGAGCCATAGGAGCAATCGGCGCCATGACTTAGCCCCGACCTTTGCATCATGAAAAAGATAAACCTGGGCCATAACGGCCCCCTCGTATCAAAACTTGGATTGGGGTGTATGCGCATGTCCCCCGTCTGGGGCGGTAAAGGACAGGATGAAAACGAAAGCGTCGCCACCATCCAGGCCGCGCTCGACAATGGTATCAATTTCCTCAACACCGGGGACTTCTACGGCAGCGGTCACAACGAGCTCCTCGTCGGCAAAGCGCTCAAAGGCCGGCGGGACGACGCCTTTATCAGCGTAAAGTTCGGCGGGATCATCCATGGCGGCCGGTTCCTGGGCCTGGACCTGCGCCCGATCGCGATCCGGAACTTCATCGACTATTCCCTGGTGCGCTTGGGTATCGATACCATCGACCTGTATCAGCCTTGCCGGTTGGACAACGTGGTTCCCGTGGAAGACGTCATCGGTACCATTGCCGACCTGATCAAGGAAGGGAAGGTGCGCTACCTGGGCGTGTCCGAGATAACCGCGGAACAGCTGCGCAAGGCCCACAGCGTATATCCCGTCACGGCGCTCGAGATCGGCTACTCGCTCGCCGAGCGGACGATCGAAAACGACCTCATCCCCGCGGCCAGGGAACTGGGTGTCGGCGTGGTGGCCTTCGCCAATACCGCCGAAGGCCTGCTCTCGGGCGACCTGGCGACACCGCTGGCGGCCGGCGATTATCGCAACCACTTTTCGCGTTTCCAGGGCGGGAACCTGGTCAGGAACCTGCAGCTTGTCGAAGTATTGAAGTCTATGGCCAAAGAAAAAGGATGCACACCGACCCAGCTGGCGATCGCCTGGGTGAATACGCAAGGCAACGACGTCATGCCGCTCGTGAGCATGAGCCGGCGGTCGCGGTTACCCGAGAATATACAAGCCCTCGACATTACGTTCACCCCGGAAGAGCTGAAGACCCTCGACACTACTTTTGCGCCGGGCGCGATAGCCGGGGGAACGTATCTCCAGCGGTAGTTTTTATATACCTTTAGGCGGTGACCAATGCAACCGAAATAGTCCCGGGGATTATCTTCTATTCCTTTCTGTCGGCGACGCGGAAGGAGCACGTGCTGTTCCTGGACTTCAGCGTGCTGGTGCTGCAGGTGTCGGGACGGATGACGCTGGAAACCTCCGCCCAGACATTGACCACGAAACCGGGCGACATGCTGCTGATCCGCAAGCATCAGCTGGCGCAGCTCACCAAGAACCCGCTGGATGGAAGCGACTATCAAACCATCGTCATCGCCCTACAGGACGACATCCTGAGGACGATGGCCCTGGAGGAGTCCTTCGAATTCACACGCAAATATGCGGGCGCACCCAATACGATCTTGCCCGACACCGATTTTTTGCGGGGATATTTCCTGTCCGTGATGCCGTATATCCGCAACCCCTCGGAAAAGATCACGACCGCCATGGGCATATTGAAGGTGCGGGAAGGCGTGCAACTGCTGCTGCACGCCATGCCCGCGCTAAAGGACCAGCTGTTCGACTTCTCCGAGCCCCACAAGGCCGACCTGGAGAAATTCATGCTCGGCAATTTTCATTTCAACGTCCCCATCGAAAAGTTCGCGCGGCTCACCGGCCGCAGCCTCGCCGGTTTCAAACGCGATTTCCAGAAGACCTTTGGCGCATCCCCGCGTCAATGGCTCCAGGAAAAGCGGCTGACCGAAGCCCATCACCTCATCGAAAAGAAACACAAGAAGCCTTCGGATATCTATCTCGACCTGGGTTTTGAGAGTTTGTCGCACTTTTCGAGGTCGTTCAAGCAGCGGTTTGGCGTGGCGCCATCGGCGTTGGTAGCGGTGCTGTTTTTGGCGTTGGCGTGGCTCCCCACAGCCGCCCAGACGGCCGCCCAGCCTCCCGGGGCAGCCCAGACGGCCACCGCTCCCGGGGCGCCCTATTCGCTGCGCGTGGATCTGTTGCGCAGCCCGTGGACAACTTCCGGAGCGGCGCCGACCGTGACCAGCCGCTTCCCCACGTTCTCCTGGGCCGTATCATCGCCATCCCAGTCGGCATACCAGATCGTGGTGACCGGTGACCCGGGCGAAATCTGGAACTCGGGCCGGCGTCAAAGCGACAGTAGTATCGGTGTGCTTTATACCGGACCCGGTCTGCTGCCGGATACCCGTTACCGTTGGAAGGTCCGGACGTGGGACCGCGCGGGCAAGGCCGGCGAGTATTCCGCCACGCAAGACTTTCGCACCGGCGCGACGCTAAGCGATTTCAGCGTGCCGCCCGTTGTGCTCGTCAAGACGCTACAGCGTCCGCAAAACATAAACGGCTCCCTCTACGATTTCGGCAAGGACGCCTTCGGCCAACCACGCATAACCGTGAGCTCGCCGCGCGACGGCGATACGCTCTTGGTGCGCCTTGGCGAAGCCCTCACCTCCGACGGCCGCATCGACCGTCATCCGCCGGGTTCGGTCCGCTACCGGGAGATCAAAGTACCGTTACAGCAAGGGACGCACACCTACGAACCGGTCATCGAGCCCACCCGGCGAAAGAACGCCGTGCCGATGCCTTCCCATACCGGCGAGGTTCTTCCCTTCCGTTACCTGGAGGTGTCCGGAGCCTCTCGGGTATCCGGCGCCGATAGCGTCTCCCGCCACATGGTGACCAGCCCCTTCGACGACACCTCGACCGTTTTCTCGTCCTCGGACACGGCGCTGGACAGGGTCTGGGACCTATGTAAGTACACGATAAAGGCAACCTCGTTTTCGGGCTATTACGTGGACGGCGACCGCGAACGTGTTCCCTACGAAGCCGACGCCCTGATTGCCCAGCTTTCCCATTATGCCTCGGACGCGGAGTTCACTATGGCGGAGCGGACGCTCGATTACCTCATCGACCATCCCACCTGGCCCACCGAGTGGTCGTTACAGGATATCCTCATCGCGTGGTACGACTATCTCTACACCGGTGATATCCGGCTGGTCAGACGGCTTTACCCCGACCTCAAAAACAAATTACTGGGCAGCCTCGCGCGCCCCGACGGGCTGATCAGCACGCGCACCGGCAAACAAACGCCGGCGTTCCTGGCATCGATCCACGCGGGCGCGCCGCTCAAGGACATCGTCGATTGGCCGCCCCCGGGTTTCGGCGGGCCGAATACCGGGGTGGGGGAGCAGGATGGATTCGTTTTCAGCGACTATAATTCGGTTGTCAACGCTTATTACTACGCTGCGCTAACGGTAATGGCCAGGCTGGCGTTGGCCGTGGACCGCCAGGGAGACACCCGTGACGCACAACGCGCCCGTGACGCCCGCTATTTCACCCAGGAAGCCGCCCGCGTCCGCAGTGCCTTCCAACGCGCCTTTATCGACCCTGCGACGCACCTGGTATCGGACGGCGAGGGCGTCACCCACAGCTCCCTCCACGCCAACTTCTTCGCCCTGGCTTTTGGTCTTGTCCCCACGGAAAACGTGCCGGTGGTCTTGTCGTTCATACACACCCGCGGCATGGCCTGTAGCGTCTACGGCGCCCAGTTCCTGCTGGACGCCCTCGCGCGCGCCAACGACGCCGGCTATGCGCTCCAGCTTATTACCTCCGATGGAAAACGAAGCTGGGCGAACATGCTCCGCGAAGGCGCCACCATGACCATGGAAGCCTGGGGCCAGGAATACAAGCCCAACCAGGATTGGAACCACGCCTGGGGCACCGCCCCCGCCAACTATATCGTCCGTCACTTTTGCGGCATCGAGCCGCTGACCCCCGGCTTCGGAGAAGTGCAGGTTTACCCGCACCCCGGACCGGTGACGTCCGCGTCAATAAAGTATGGTACTATCCGGGGGCAGATCATCGAGCGCTTCGAGAATACACCCGAACGCTTCCGCCTGTGGCTCACACTGCCGGGTAATACCCGCGGCCGCGTCTACCTGCCCGCCGGACAGGTCATAAAAATGGATGGAAAAATAGTAGCGTCGCCGCGCATCACCGGCGTCGCCGCGGGGCGGCATTACTTCGAGGTGTACTCGCCTACGGTTTATCGATAGCCTCCCACAGCTCCACCTTGTTCCCCTCCCCATCCAGGATGTGCACGAACTTGCCGTAGTCGTACGTCTCGATATTGTCGAGCACCGTCACGCCCTCCTTTTTCAACTCCTCCACGAGCCCTTCGAGGTTTTCGACGCGGTAGTTGATCATGAAGTCCCTTTTCCCCGGGTCGAAATACTTGGTGGTTTCGGGAAAGGGTGTCCACAGCGTGTAGGACTTCTTCGTGGAGTCATCCTCCTGCCGCCATTCGATCTTGGCTCCATACTGTTCCACTTTCAAACCCAGATGTGTTGCATACCATTCTTTCATTTTTGCAGGGTCCTGGCATTTGAAGAAGATGCCGCCGACTCCGATGACTCGTTTCATTGTAAGGGGAGTTTTTGTCTTATTAGTCAGGATTGTTTTGAATGCGAAACCAAAACCGAATGATATCGCAAGCCCCAGAAATATAAATGTTTTTTTCATCATAAGTCAAAAATAGTGGGAATTTCGATTGGGTGAATCCCTTAGCATCCGTTTTGCCCCCGGCTATCGTACCTTTACCCATTCTATGCGACGTTTACTTTCCCTCCTCATTGTATCGGTTGTAACCATTGGCCCGGCAGCCGCCGCCGGCAACGCCCAGAAATACGACACCGCCACCTTCGCCACCGGCTGTTTCTGGTGTACCCAGGCCACGTTTCAACAATTGCGCGGTGTCGTCAGCGTTACCGCCGGTTTTTCCGGGGGTCATACGAAGAACCCCACCTATCACGAGGTTTGTACGGGCACGACCGGTCACGCGGAGTCATGCAACATCGTCTACGACCCCAAAAAGATAACGTATGACGACTTATTGGAGGCCTTCTTCAAGGTCCACGACCCGACGCAGCTGAACCGGCAGGGCAACGACGTGGGGACGCAATATCGGTCGGCCATTTTTTACCACAACGCCACCCAAAAGAAAAAGGCGGAATACTACATCCAAAAGATCAACGAAGCCAAAGCCTATCCCAATCCCGTCGTAACCGAAGTGGTCCCATATACCGTATTCTACAAGGCGGAGGACTACCACCAGGATTATTACAACAAGAACGGTGACGTCCCATACTGCAAATACGTGATCCAGCCCGAAGTGGAAAAGTTCAAAAAGATATTCGCCGATAAATTAAAGACGCCATGAGATTCTTATTAGCAGTCGCGCTGGCACTGACCGCCGCTCCTGTCTTTTCACAGCACCCGAAAACCAGTAACCCTTATTATTCGAACACCGATACGAGCAAGCTGAACGTATCGGACGCCGAGTGGAAGAAGATCCTCCCGCCCGACCTGTACGCCACCGCCCGCGAGCAGGCCACCGAGCCGGCCTTTACCGGCAAGTACTGGAACACGGACACCCGCGGGACCTATTACTGCGCCGTCTGCGGCAACAAGCTGTTCCGTTCCGACGCCAAATTCTCGAGCACCTGCGGCTGGCCCAGCTTCTTCCAGGCCGTCCGGAAGAACGCGGTGATCTACCGCGAGGACCACTCCTATAACATGGATCGCACCGAAGTCCTTTGCGGGCGCTGCGGTTCGCACCTCGGCCACATCTTCGACGACGGCCCGCCGCCGACGTACAAGCGGTTTTGTATGAATTCGGTGTCGCTGGATTTTAAACCGGACAGGTAATCAGCTGCCGGCCACCGCCACCGCAAACGGCCCCAGCTCCACCGCCTGCCCCTCAATCCTAATCACCTTTGGCCGCTCATCCCCGGTAGATGGATCCACCACCTCGACCGTCTTTCCGATGAGCTCCTTCGGCATCACGATCCGCACCGCCTTATTACGCTTATTGATCAACAAAAGCCTGTTCCCGCGGGCGGTAACAAACCCCTGCATCGTCAGCGCATCTGACGCCGTCGGCTCGTTCCCGACAATCCAGCCGTCGACAAACCTATCGCCCGGTCCGAAATTCTCGTGTAACAATTGGAGCACCCAATACCGGGCATTGGGCTGCCCTGTCGTCCAGTTGATCATGCTCACGCTCGGGAACTGCGTGGGATAACCCACCAGTTGCGATTCGCCGACGATATCGATGCCTTGGGAAGCCAGACCGAGCCAGGTGTAAGCGTATAACGCGCCGGACAGATTCCAATAGCTGGCCGGTATCGGCGCCCGGTCGGCGACGTTGTCGTTATCAAGGATGCTACCGAGCTCGTCGACGGTGGTCTTTGTCGACGGGGAAAGGCGTTTGCGGATGCTTTCGACGAATTTTACGGCATTCAGGAAGCCGTTCGCCCTTTCCCAAAAGGTGTATTGAAGATCGTCCATCCCCTGGCCGCCGCCGGAGGTGGCATAAAAGTGATACGAGATCATATCCAGGGGCGTACCGGACTTGTGGTTTTTAGGGTTGAGGAAATACTCGTACCAGTCCGGCCGGTTCGGGTCTTCGAGCGCCAGTCCCACGAACTTCGTGCCCGGTGTCTCCCTGCCGATGGCGGCCGTAACGGCGTCGTATATCCGCGTGTAGGATTGAACGGTATTGCTGTGCTCGAACTCGACTTCGTTGAGGACCTCCCAATAGGGAACCTTGTAGCGATAACCGCTCTCGTGCCTTTTACCCAGCTCATCGGTAAACCCGCCCTTCGTATACCAGGCGAACAACCGCGCATAATAGTCGCCGATCTCGCGACAGGTCGTATCGCGCGGCACATTGCCCTGCGTATAATCCCAGTCGACCGCGTAGGGGTCGTCCGGGTAGGTCACCGGCTTGCCGGTCTTATACATCCAGGCCGGGATCGTGCTGAAATTGAGGATGACCGAATGTCCCTTGGTGGCCTCCAGGAAGTCGAGGGTCATGGGGTCGATGTCGGTGAAGTCCCACGAGGTTTTCTCCTTTGTCGGCGGCTGAAGCTCCGCTACGGCCAGCTTGGGGTAGGGGAGCCAGGGGACGTAGCGCACATAGTCGCAGCCGAGGGCCTTCAACGACGTAAAAATCGAGTCGTGGATCGCGGTGCCCCGCTTGAGCACCGGGTTGACGACGACCTGT
>NZ_DATJIY010000081.1:0-50912 GCF_035492835.1 Dinghuibacter sp. | reverse complement strand
ACTGGACCCCGGTACCGCCGGAGGAACTGACGGTCAGGCTGTTGTTGAATACCGTGCCCGTCGAGTACCAGCTCACATAAATGCCGTTGTTGGTGGTCGGGTTGTTGTTGAAGGTGACGGGTCCGTTAAACACGTTGCCGGTGCTGTTCCAGGCTATATCGAGGTTGTTCCCGCCGTTGTTGTTGAAGGTGGCCGCGGCGTTGTACTGGTCGGGGTTGCCGTTGCCGAGGTATAGGACGCCCGCGCCGTTGTTGGTGACCGTCAGTGCGCCGTTGAAAACGTTGTTGCCGGCGCTGGCGTCATTGGTGGGGCCGGTTTTGGTCAGGCTCGTCACGCCCTGGAACGTCGTGTTTTTCAACGTGATCGCGGCCGAGGTCACGGTGACGGCGCAGTTCATGGTGACCGCACCGCCCCCAAAGACGGTGGTGGTGGCGCCGGCAACGACCAGCGTACCGTTCAGGGCGGAGCCGCCGGTAAAGCTGGCGTTCGTGCCGCCCGCCGTCAGGGTGTAGCCGCCCAGGTTGAGCGTGCCGCTCGTCAGCGTGATGTTGTTGATGCTGGTGTTAGCAGCCAGTATGCAGTTGTTGCCGCCCGTGACGATCGTCACGTTGTCTGCCGCGGCGGGCACGCCGCCGGGGGTCCAGTTGGCCGGGGTGTTCCAGGCAGTGGACACCGATCCGTTCCAGGTATAGGAAGTCTGGGCACGGACGGATTGTAAGAGACAGAAGTAAGCAGCGTAAAGAACCAGGGTTCTCACGGTATGGATTTGCGACCAAGATAGAGATTAAAAATCCCAATACGTTGTTAACAACGCTTAAGCAGGTTAAATACTCTTAGTATTTAACCATTTAGCTAGTGGATTACTATCCAGTCACCGATCGTGTACCCTGCACCGTTACCGGAAACCGAGCCTCGCCCGTTTTGCCAGCGGAGAACCGTTTTCTCAAACGCGCGTTTTTCATAGTCGAACGTATATCCGTCGTCCCCGAACAGCTCGCCGCGGGCTTCCCCGTCGCCAAATACATAACAGGTGACGTCGAACCGGAAGCCGCGGGGGATGTACGGCAGCGGCCGGGCCAGCGGCAGGACCGTTCCCGCCTTTACGAACAGCGGCAGCTCGTCCAACCCCGGACGGATAACGTATGTTCGTCCGCCTTCGTAGCGTTCGTGGGTATTGAAGTCGTACCAGGCGCCTTCCGGCAGGTACACCGATCGGACGGTATCCGCCGCCGTTAGCGGCGCGGCCAGGAGACCGGTCCCGATCAGGTACTCGTTGGATACGTCGAAGACGTTCTTGTCCGTGGGATAGTCCAGCACGAGCGCCCGGAACGGGGGTATGCCCTTGAAGTGGTAGTCCGCAAAGGCGTTATAGAGATAGGGGACCAGGCTCATCCTCAGGTCCAGGAGCTTGCGGATCACACCTTCCACGTAACGGGCGCTGTCCATCAGCTCGTTGCGGTTGTTCTTTTCTTTGTCGATCTGGAGCCACGGCGGGTGTTGCAAATACCAGGAGTTGAACAGCGTTTGCGCCGAAAGGACGGCGGTCTGGGTTCGCCGGAGCAGGTCGGTAACGGAGCGCGATTCGCGCACCTCGGGCGACCAAAGCATGCCCGCAAAACCCGAGTTCACCGTCAACCGGATGTACTCGTCATGATCATAGGTGTCGCTGTAAAGGGAAGCCGGATAGGAAGCCGCGAAGTCGCCGGAGGCGCGCGCGTCGAGATAGGTGCGCCGGTTCAACCGGTGGTAGATGTCGTAGATCGTTTTTTGGTAGAGCAGCCCGAACACCTGGTGCATTTGT
Source organism: Dinghuibacter sp. (assembly GCF_035492835.1). NCBI lineage: Bacteria > Pseudomonadati > Bacteroidota > Chitinophagia > Chitinophagales > Chitinophagaceae > Dinghuibacter > Dinghuibacter sp. The sequence continues at coordinate 49,111 of NZ_DATJIY010000081.1, read as the reverse complement.
TCGCCGGACAGCCCCGACGGGAAACGGCTCAGCTCCGGAAAGCTCCAGGTGGAGCCGCCCTCCCCCAGGTTCGAGTTGTCGCATTCGTCGAGCTTGAAACCGGAAATGCCGTGTTCCGCGAATGTCCGCCGGTGGTAATCGGCAAAGATCCGCCGGGCGGCCGAGTCCGCGAAGTCGGGCACCAGCCCGCCCCAAACGGGGTAGTCGCCCGCTTTATCCTTCAGGGCGTCGTATATCGGCGCCTTGGGGTTGGTGAAGGCGTGCTCCCACAGGTTGAGGTGAAACCCCAGCTTACCGAGACTGTCGATAAAAAGGTCGTGCGTCGGAAAACGCTGTTCGTCCCAGACATAGGAGCACGAATACGCGGCCGTCTGCCACCTGGGCTCGAGCCCCAATACGTCGCAGGGGATGTCATGGGCGCGGAAATACGCCGCCATCGTGTCCACCTGGCTTTGGTCGAAGTCGGCCTTGACGCGGTATTTCACCCCCAGCCCCCAGATCGCGGGCAGCGCGCCGCCTCCCGAGAACAGGATATACCGCCGCATGGCGGTCAGCATGTCCGGTCCGTCAAAGACAAAGAGATCGATGCCGCGGGCGCCGGGGATGTCGACCGTGACATAACCCGGTCTCGGGGCGCCGCAATAAAACGTCGTATACCGCGCCGTATTGATCAATATCCCGTATCCCTTGTTCGACAGGTAAAACGTCGTCGGCCCGTGCGTGTACCCCAGGTTGTTGAGCGGGTTGTCGTTGACGATGGGACGCTTCTTCAGCCCCCGCTGATCGAAGGACCCGAACTGCAACCCAAAACCATACAAATGCTCGGACGCGTCCAGCGGTATCTCGACTACCGTTCCCCGCGCATTGACGCGGATATGGATGTCCTTCAGGTCGAAGGGTGCCGAACCGACCGGCAGGTCGGCGGTCATGGGTTTGGCGGCGCAAAGCGAATAAGGGGTGAGCTTGTCGGGCGCGCCAAAAGAGACGTGCTGAATGCCGTTCTGGGCGAAGAGGCGCGGACAAAGGAGCAGCAGGAGGAAGAGCATGTCAGGGCTTTAATGCATTCTTGAGCTCCTTCAGGTATCCCTCCACCGTTATGGGCGCGCAGCCCATGCTTACAAAGCTCTTTATATCCGCCATCTGCCAGATCGCGCCGCCGTTCAAACCGGGATATTCCTTTTTGAAATCGCCCATCATGGCCCGGATGCTGTCCACGGGCTCGCTGCCGTGCGAGGCGCCGCAGGTGGAGAACGCCCCGCGGCAGAGGAAGATGGGGTATACCGGCGTCCCGAGCTGTTGCGCCCATGGACCGGGGGTATTGCCGGTGCCCCCGTCATAACACTGGAGATAGACGCCATCGACAAGACCGGGGGCGGAGCCGTCCAGTATGGCCTTCCAGTACGCCTCGTTGGTGAACGGGCAAAGGGTCATGTGCATCCCCAGCTGGCCGATCACCGTACCCAGGCGGATGATGGAGGGGCTGTCGTATACCGATTCGTCGTCGATACAAAGGGCATCGGCGCCGAGGTCTTCCTTAAAAACCTTGCAGATGTTATACAGGGTATCGGTCGTGGAGGAATCGGCCCAGTGCCGGATAAAATCGAAGGTGTTGGGGGGCTGGTGGTACCACCGGCCCTCCAGGAGGAATTCGACGCGGGCGCTCTTTTTGAGCATCGCGATCCGGCGCAACCACTCCCTGTCGCCCACATAGCGACCGTCATGGATGATCGGGGACCGGCTGTCGCCGGAATAGACGTCGCCGTTGGCGCGTATATAAAAGCTGGATAGAACGACGGTGGTGAAACCGGAGTTCGCGATTTGCGTGTAGGTGCTGTCGTCGCCGGGATAGGTTCCCCGCCCGAAGAGGATCAGGTGTGAGAGTAGAAAGATCAGGTGCATGCTACAAGGTAGCGAAAAACGGCTTTCGGCGAATGGGCGGCCGTTAATTGAAACTTTGCCGGAACGCCAGCGGCGACAAGCCGGTCTTTGCCTTGAACAAGCGGCTGAACGACTGCGGGTGCTCGAAGCCGAGCGCAAAGGAGATTTCGCTCACCGACAGCGACGTGGTCGCGATTTCCAGCTTGGCCTTTTCGATCATCCTGTCCAGGATATGCTGCTGGGTATTGCGTCCGGTCAGCACCTTCAGCAGGCTGGCCAGGTAGTTGGGCGACAGGTGGAGCTCGCCGGCGACGTACTGGACGCTGGGCAGCCCCCGTTCCAGCAAGGGACCGTCGAACCAGGCGTCAAGCACGGCTTCGAGCCGCGCCAGCACCTCGTGGTTCTCCTTTTTCCGTGTCAGGAACTGGCGGTGATAGAACCGGTCGGCATAGTTCAGCAATACCCCGATCAGCGAGACGATGATGTCCTGGCTGAAGTTATCCTGGTTGGCCAGGTACTCCTGTTGTATCTGGCGCATCACTCCTATGGTCGTCGTCTCCTCCTGTTCGGTCAGCCAAAGGGCTTCGTGGACCGAATAGCCGAAGTAGCCGTAGCGGCGTATCCCGCGCGCCAGCGGCGTGTTCCAAAAGAAGTCCGGGTGGACGTACAGCGCCCACCCGGACAAGGGGCCGGCATGGCGACCCGGCGGCGGGCCAAAGACCTGGCCGGGCGCCATAAAGAACATGACGCCCTCATGGAAGTCGTAGCTTTCCTGCCCGTATCGGAATCCAGCGCCCTGGCAATTCCGTTTGAGCGCGATGGAGTAAAAGTCGAGCACGACGCTGTCCGGGCGCTCCTCCGGGAGGGCGCCGAGCGTATCGAGCTCGATCACGCTGATCAGCGGGTGCGCCGGCCGGGGGAGACCCCGGAGGCGATGGAACTCGCTGATGCTGTCGATCCGGTATGGTTCGCTGCCAGGCATACTACAAGGTACTTATTGCCGATGATAGGCCGCTGCAAATTCCGGGGCGAATGCGGCGAGCTTGGTTTTTCCGAGCGTCGGGTGGTGCCGGTAATAGTCTTCGTACAGACCCTGGCGCGCGTACATCTCCACGTAACCCTCGGCTATATCCGGTTTCATGCCCGCCGCCAGCAGACCCTGGAGCATCTGGTCGTCGGAGATTTTTATCCACGTCAGGCCGGGTTTGCCGATGGCCGCGCCGAGGATGCGCGCGACCTCGTTGCACGAGAGCTCGTCGCTGGCGACATAGCGGAAAGAACGGTTCGCCACGGTCGGGTTGTCGATCTCCTCCGCGATGGCCGTGGCGATGTCGGCGGGCGCGACCCACGACGCCACGTCGTCACCGCCGTAGTTGGCGGCGATCATGCCCTGGCTTTTGATCAGGGGGATAAAGCCCAGGAGGTTGTAAAAGAAACCCGTCGGCCGCATAAAGGTCAGGTGTACGTCGTCCGGCAATTCCTTCAGGATGGTTTCGGCAATAAAGTGCAGCCGGAGCAGGCCGTTGCCCTTATCGGTGTGCGCGCCGATACTGCTGAGGTGGATGACCCGTTTGACGCCGGCGTCCGCCAGCGCCTGCCGGTAGGTGTTCATCAGGGCGCCCACGCGTTCATAGACGTCATAATCCTGGTTCCTGAAGTCACCGGGCGGTATCATGGTATACGCCAGGTCGGCGCCGGTGAAAACGCCTTTCAGGAATTCCGCGTCCTCCACCGAACCGATGGCGGCCCTGGCGCCCAGCGCTTCGATCTCCGCCACGCGGTCGGGTTTGCTGCTGACTACCGTGACTTCGTGTCCTTTTTTAACCAGGATCTCCGTAAGGGGTCGGCCGATGTGACCCAGGGAGCCCGTAACGACAATGGTCATATGTTTTACTGGTTTTATACCCGCAAAGCTCCATCGATTGCGCAAAATCGGGGTAACACTATCTCAGGGAGTCGTAACACAATCTATCTTTATGCCATGCGCCTGTCTCCTTTCCTATACCTCATCGTTTTGCTGCCCGCGGCTTCGCCCAGGGCGCAAACCCGCCCCAACATCGTTTTTATCTATAGCGACGACCTGGGCTATGGAGACGTCGGCTGCTATGGCGCGACGGCCGTCCGGACGCCCAACGTCGACCGGCTGGCGGCGGAAGGGCTGCGTTTTACCAACGGGCACAGCGAGGCGGCGACCTGTACGCCTTCCCGGTTTTCCTTTGTCACAGGTCTGTATTCCTGGCGGAAAAAAAATACGGGTATCGCCCGGGGGAACGCGGGGCTCATCATACCGGAGGGTACGACGACGGTGGCGTCCGTACTTACGCACGCCGGCTACCGGACGGGTATCGTGGGGAAGTGGCACCTGGGGCTGGGCGGCCCCGATGGACCCGACTGGAACGGTAACGTCGGGCCGGGGCCGCTGGAGCTCGGTTTTGCGTACAGCTATATCATCCCGGCCACGCTCGACCGCGTGCCGACCGTCTATGTCGACGGGAGGCGCGTCGCGGGGCTCGACCCGAAGGACCCGCTCTTCGTAAGCTACGACCACCCGGTCGGGGACGAGCCCACGGGAAAAGACTACCCGGAGCTGCTGCGGTATCCGGCTTCTCACGGTCACGATCAGACGATCGTCAACGGGATCGGGCGGATCGGTTATATGGCGGGCGGGCGCTCGGCGCGGTGGGTGGACGAGACCGTGGCCCAGGTGCTGGCGCGGAAGGCCGTCGACTTTATCGCGGCCTCCCGCGCCGGCGGGGAGCCGTTTTTCCTGTACTATGCGCTCACCGACATCCACGTACCGCACTGGCCGAACCGGGACTTTGTCAACACGAGCGGACTCGGGCTGCGGGGCGACGCCATCGTCCAGATGGACTGGTGCGTGGGACAGGTCCTCCACGCGCTGGACAGCCTGGGACTGGCGGACAACACCCTCGTCATCTTCAGCAGCGATAACGGGCCGGTGGTCGACGACGGCTATGCCGACGGATCGGTGGAACACCTCGGCGGACACCGGCCCGCGGGCGTGCTGCGGGGCGGTAAATACAGCCGTTTCGAAGGAGGTACGCGGGTGCCGTTTATCGTCCGCTGGCCCGGCCAGGTCAAGCCGGGGGTCTCCGATGCGTTGGTTTGCCAGATAGACTTCCTTCGGTCGTTCGCGCGGCTAACGGGGCAACCGCTGGGTGCGACCGACGGGCCGGACAGCTTCGACGTGCTGGATGCGCTGCTGGGGCGTTCTTCTACCGGGAGACCCTATTTGCCGGAGGATGCGGATGGGCCCAGCGTTTTACGTGGTCGCTGGAAATATATTCCCCCCTACCCCGGCGGGCCGTTGATCTCCTCCGTCCATATCGAGACGGGGAATTTGATGCAGCCGCAGTTGTACGATCTGTCGAACGACCTTGGCGAACGTCACAACGTGGCGGCGGAGCACCCGGAGGTGGTGCGGGAATTGGACGCGCTGCTGAGGGCCGTGACCGGCCCGGCACCGCCTGTTAAATGACGGTCCTTACGACGCTGGCGTGGGAAACCTTGCGATCATCTGGTCCAGGCCGATCTTGGCGAAGGCGGCGATCGTGCCAAAGTCGGCCGATTCTTCTATGGTCATTTCGGTACGGTCGTTTCCAAGAGCCCTGAATTTGACGATGGTTTGGACGTCTTTGGGAAAATCAGCCGGCAGGCCATATTGGGTCGGGTCGGCCGGGCTGCCGTCGGGATTGACCAGGTTCTGGATAAACTCAATGAGCTCGTGTGGTACGATGCGGGTGTACGTCCAGCTGGTAAAGTGCTCCATCCCCGCCATGAACTGCGCTGACTTCATACTGACCAGCGAGGTCCCGCCTTCGCGGAAGTCGATGCGCGCCAGCGGGCAGGTGAAGAAGTCCGGGCCCCACCACTGTTTTACGAGCTCGGCGTCCGTCCACAGGGCCCATACTTTTTCGACGGGGGCGTCGAAGGTCCGGGTGGCATCGATGTGTTTGACCATGGGATCAGGCGTTTAAAAGGGCCTCGATGTCGAATTTACGCATTTTCATAAAGGCCTGGGTGACGCGCGCGGCGCGGGCGGGATCGCTCATCAATTCCCCCAGTTGCGCGGGGACGACCTGCCAGGAAAGCCCGAACTTGTCTTTGCACCAGCCGCACATGCTTTCCGCGCCGCCGTCGGCGGTGAGCTTGTCCCAATAGTAGTCGATCTCTTTTTGATCTTTACAAGGGATCACAAAAGATATGGCTTCGTTGAAATGGAATTTCGGGCCGCCGTTCAGCCCCATAAAGAGCTGACCATTCAGTTCGAAATTCACGACCAGACCATTGTCGTTTTTGATCGTCGAATCCGGGAAAATGCCGCAGTAGAATTCCGCGGCGGCCCGTGCCTGGTTGTCGAACCAGAGACAGGGATAGAGGGGCTTCATCATGACTTATCGTTTTTGAGTAATTTATCCATGGCGGCCAGCCGGCCGTCCCACAACCTCCGGTAGGGGTCGAGCCAGTCGGATACTTCTTTCATCTTCCGGGGGTTGACTTGGTAATACACTTCCCGGCCCGTCTGGGTTTGTTTTAACAGCTCGCATTCGTGCAGTATCTGGAGGTGCTTGGAGATCGTTTGTCTCGAGCTGCCGAAGTTGTCGGCGATGGCGCCGGCGGTCATGGCCTGGAAAGCCACCAGGGCGAGGATGGCCCGGCGCGTGGGGTCGGCTATGGCCTGGAAGACGTCTCTGCGGAGGTTCATTTATGCAGCTATTTGACTGCGAATATACGAGCAGTTATTTGGCTGCGCAAATTTATTTTCGCGCGGGGCTCTGCGGCCGCCGCGGCATTGTCAAAAACCGCAACTCAAATATCAAATAGCGCCAGCCGGTGCGGGCGCGGCTTTTTAGATTTGATGACCATATGAATCACGAACTATCCGCGCAGGAAATCGCGCAATACAGGCAAGACGGTTTTATTATAAAGGAAAACTTCCTCACACCGGAAGAACTGTCGGCATGGCGCGACGCGGTGGAGAAAGCCGTGGCCAAGCGCAACGGTCACAAGATGCCGGACCGCAAGGAAGTGTACGGCAAGGGGGACGACGCCGACAAGGAGTATTATGACAACGTCTTTGACCAGCTGCTCAACCTCTGGCAGGACAACGAGGGCGTGCGGAATATCATGCTCGACGAGCGCCTCGGGAAAATGGCGGCGCAGCTGTCCGGCGCGGACGGCATCCGGATCTGGCACGACCAGGCGTTGATCAAAAAGCCCTGGTCCAACCCCACGTCGTGGCACCTGGACACGCCGTACTGGTCGTTCAGCGACCGGCGTGCGCTCTCGATCTGGGTGGCGCTCGACGACGCCACCTACGAGAACGGCTGTTTATTTTTTATCCCCGGCTCCTACCACCAGACTACCTTTGAGAACCCCGGTATCGGGAAGAACATGGGAGCGATCTTCAATACCTACCCGGCGTTCCGGCAGACGAAGTCCGTGGCCGCGCCGATGAAAGCGGGAAGCTGCTCGTTCCACAACGGGCTGACGATCCACGGGGCGAACCCGAACATGACCCCGGGATACCGCCGCGCCATGACGTGCGCGTATATGCCCGACGGCAATACCTATAACGGGATACAAAACATCCTGAGTGACGAGTATGTGGCGCGGTTGCAGGTGGGCGACCCGCTGAATGACGAGGCGCAAAATCCATTGATATATAGCCGATGAGGGTACATCTTGCTTGCTTATTGTTTTTTCTGGCGACCGGGGGAGTCGCGCAGCGCGTGCACACGGCGACGCTGGACCTGACATTGGCAACCGACCACCGAGCTGCGATTACGTCGCTGACAGTCAATGGCCAAAAGGTAATCGACAACCCCGAAGGCATAAGCACGAGCCTTACGGTGAACGGCGTAACCTACTCCTCCGCGCAGGCGAGCGCATCGCCATCGGTAAAACGGACCGCGGGCGCGCTGGTCGTAGACGGCATCGTCTACGGCCCGGTGCGCGAGCGCTGGGTCTTCACCACCGCGGGCGACGCCGTGCGGTGGACGATACAACGAACGCTATCCCACCCCGTTAGCGCGGAGCAGGAGGACGCGCCGCTTTTTCGCTTCGATCAAATGAGCACGTGGGACGGGGCGTACCAGGGGTATGGCGGCGTGGCCTGGTTTTATCTTTTCGAAGAAAAGAACTGCACCTACGGGGTGCATACCACTACGACGAATTTCTGGAACAGTCATACCAACGTGGGCCTGACGGTGGACGTCGACGCCGGGGGCAAAAAGGTGGCCATGCGCTATACGCGTACGGCCGACGATCATTTGGCATATGGTATCACGGTCTCCGCTAACGACGCCCTGCCGAGGCTGGACAGCGGCACGCACCGGCGGCGTTTTATACGCGGGAGCGACCGGGTTTGGGCGCCGATGACCGCCGAAACGGGAACGACGACGGTCACGCTAAGATATTATAACGTCGAAGACCGCTACGGCCGCGGAAAATTCCAGGGGATCGACGGCGCCCGCGTGAGCGCGGTGCTGAGCACGATCGCGCGGATGGGTGTCATCGACTCCCTCCACTTCGGGGGGAACAGCTGGCATACGCCCTACGGCCCGATCTGTCTCCACGAGCAGTACATAGGGCTGCTGGGGCTGGCGATCGACGATACGGATTACCTCAAGGGATATAAAAGCTGTCTCGACTTTTACCGCGACCACGCGATCAAACCCGACGGTCGCGTATACCCGCGCTGGGCGTACAGCGACGAGGACATGATGCCCGGCCAGGGCAACAAGGAAGGCTTTTATGAAGCGCAGTGGGGCTACCTGATCGACTCCAACCCCGACCTCGTCACCAACGTGTCCGACTGTTATAACCTGACCGGTGACAAGGCATGGGTCCGCCGTCACCAGCGGTCCAACGAAAAGGCGCTGGACTGGCTGCTGCACCGGGACGACAACGGCAACGGACTCGTAGAGGTGATGACCGACAGCGAAAAGCAAAAGCGGGGCAGCGACTGGATCGACATCGTGTGGGCGTCGTACGAGAACGCGTTTATCAACGCCAAGCTATACCACGCCCTGGTGGAATGGGCGCCTATCGAGGCCCGGCTGGGCGACGCCGGACACGCCGCGACCTACGCGGAGGCCGCTGCCAGGCTGAAGGCCAGCTTTAACAAACCGATCGGCCAGGGCGGTTTCTGGGACGAGGAAAACGGGTGCTACGTCCACTGGCTCGACAAGGACGGCAGCGCGCACGGGCGGAATATGGTAACGCCGGTGAATTTCATGGCGATCGCCTATGGGCTGTGCGACGAGCCTGCGCGGCAAAAACGGATACTCGACGGGATCGAGGCCGGTATGCGCAAGGAACAGCTTTTCTTCTGGCCGCTGGTGATGACCAGCTACGCGCCCGGGGAAGCAAAGAGGTCCCAATACCCCTTCCCTTCCTACGAAAACGGCGACATCTTCCTTTCCTGGGGATCGATCGCCCTACAGGCCTATGCGGCGTACGACCCCGCCCTGGCGGTACGGTACGTCCGGAACGTCCTGGAGCAGTATGGCAAGGACGGGCTGGCCTATCAACGGTATGGCCGGGCGCGCCAGGAAGGCGAGGGTGACGACATCCTGTCGGGCAACAGCCTTACGGTGGTGGGGTTGTATCAATCGATCTATGGCATCCAGCCGGTGTACAACCGGCTGTACCTGGAACCGCACATAACGGGAGAATTGTCTGGGACGTCGCTCCTCTACCGCTTCCGCGGAGACAAGCTGACGATCGACCTGGATACCGGGCGCTACGCCATCACCGATCGGGGGCGGCAAATCAGCAGTCAACGACCATTTGGTTTTTACTATAGCCATGGCAAACTGTGTTTCTTCGAAGGGAACGCGGACAAACCGTCGCTCGAGGCTACGACCGGCGGCGCCATAACGATGGCCATTGGCCGATGGGATGCGCAAGCGAAAGAATGGACCTCCTCGGCGCCAGCGGCGTTTAGCGTGACCGGGCTACAAGCGGAAAGGACATACGAGGTGACGATGGATGGAAAGAACCGCAAAATGACCACAGACGCAAAGGGCGTCCTTCACCTCGAAGGCTTAGCCAAAAACTATACCGTTGCAGATCAGATACTGTAGCCCCTGGTGGGGACACGAGCACGTGCCGATGAAAGACTTCCTGCGGACCATCGCGGCAGCGGGGTATGACGGCATCGACACGTGGATACCTCCGCACGCGGAAGACCAAAAAGCGCTCCGCGACGCGGACATCACCTTGGTGCTGCACCAGCACGAAGCCAGCGATCCCGCGGATTACCGGCGGCGGCTGGAAACATGCGCGTCCTGGCGACCGCTGCTGATCAATTCGCATACGGGCAGGGATTGGTTCACGCTGGAGCAGCAGCTGGCCCTGATCGACATCGCCCAGGAGGTCGCCGACAAGACGGGCACTCCCATCGTACATGAGACCCATCGGGGCCGCATGGGGTATTCGCCGCAAACGGCGGCCATCCTGTTCGACCAGCGGCCGAACCTAAGGATCACCGCCGACTTTTCGCACTGGACCTGCGTCACCGAAAGCCTGCTCGACAATTTCGGCGACACCCTCGCCGTCGCGTGCCGGCGCGCCCGCCACATCCACGCGCGGGTGGGCTTTGAACAAGGTCCGCAGGTCAGGGACCCGGCCGACCCGGCGTTCGACTACGCCGTCCGGAAATTCCTGGGCTGGTGGGACGCCATCGTGGAGCACAACCTTTTTATCGGCACGCCGGTCCTGACGATGACCACCGAGTTCGGCCCCCCACCCTATATGCCCTGTAACGACGATCAATTCCGACAAAACCGCTACATGCTCGAACTGCTTAAAACCCGCTACGGACAAGAAATATCAAAAAGCGCAACAGATATATCACATACTTAATTTTCATATAAAGGATTCCTAATTCTCGCATGAAAGCGCAGGACAGTTCTGCTAATTCGATTAACTACCTTCATTCTATTCCTTACATCAAAAATTGATTGCTATGCCAAAAACGTCATGGCTTTTCCTGCCGCCCGGCAGGAGAGTACTGCTTTTGCTATGCCTTATCCTTATCACCACTTCCGGATGGGCCCAACGGGCCATCAGTATCAAAGGCTCTGTCACCAACGAAAAAAACGCCCCGCTGGCGGGCGTATCCATCAACATCAAGGGAACGACCAAGGGAACGACCACCGATAACGCGGGTAAGTTCGCGTTATCCGCCCCGGAAGGGTCGGTGTTGTCCGTGACCTTCGTGGGCTACCGCGGACAGGAGATCGCCGTCACCGGTGAAAAACAAATCACGGTCCAGCTGATCCCGAACACCTCCGACCTCGGCGAGGTCCTGGTGGTCAGCTATGGTACGCAGAAAAAACGGGACATCACCGGCGCCGTCAGCCAGCTCAACGCCGACGAGGTAAAGGACATGCCCGTCACCAACATCGGCCAGAAGATGCAGGACAAGTTCGCCGGCGTACAGATCAACCAGAACGACGGCACGCCCGGGGTGGACATGACCATCCGTATCCGCGGCGCGGCGTCGATCAACGCGGGGAACGGGCCCCTCATCGTCATAGACGGCTTCCCCACCGAAAGCGGTCTCAGCACGCTGGCGCCCGATGACATCGAATCCATCACCGTCCTCAAGGACGCGGCCGCCGGCGCGCTCTATGGCTCGCGCGCCGCCAACGGGGTGATCCTGGTAACGACCAAACAAGCCAGGAACGGCCAGAAGAGCATCCAGTTCAGCGCCTACTACGGCACCCAGAAGGTGGCCAAGCACGGGCGTCCGGACCTGATGAACGCCCAGCAGTTCGCCGAGTTTAAAAAGGAATACTACGAGGACGCGGCCACGTACGAAGGCTATACCGGCGGCGTCCCGGCGCAATACCAGGACCCCACCCAATATGGCCCCGGCTCGGGCACCAACTGGTTCGACGTGCTCCTGCGCAACGCCCCGACCCAGAACTACGACATGACGATCACCAACGGCACCCACGACATCAAGTCGGTGTGGAACGTCGACTATACCCGCCAGGACGGCGTCATGATCAACAACTGGTTCCAGCGCTTCAACGCCAGCTCCAACAACATCTACAACGTCACGGACCGGCTCACGATCGCGGGTAACCTCGGTATCACCTACAAAAAGAGCAACATCACCCCTAATCTCGGCGACGGGCGCAACGTCATCCAGGTCGCCTACCTGACCGATCCCACGTTGAACTACCGGAACGCGGACGGCACCTACCCCGTCGGTTTCGCCTCCCCCGGGATGTTCAACGAGACAAACCCCTACCTGACCCTGATGGAGACCCAGAACCCGAACAACGACTTCACGCTGCTGGCTAACGGCTACGCGCAGTACCGGATCATCGACGGGTTGAGCTTCAAGACCTCGATCAACATCAACAACGATTACGACCTCAACCGGTACTTCGCGCCCTCCACCATCCTGGGCGGTGTCACACCGGCGGCGTCGGCCTCGGGTAGCTACAACACCAGCACCTTCCTGTCCTGGCTTTGGGAGAACAGCCTGACGTATAAGAAATCCTTCGGCCAGCACAACATCGAGGCCTTTGCCGGGTATTCCGCGCAGAAGGTCCACTACGAGAACAGCGGTATCAACGGCGGTCAATTCCCCGATGATAACATTTCCTGGCTCAACGTGGCCGCCACCCGGATCGGGAACGTCGGCGCGAGCGACTTTTCGCTCTTGTCGTACGAGGGCCGCGTGAACTACGACTTCGAGCACCGCTACCTGCTCTCGCTCAACTTCCGGAGCGACGGTTCCTCGCGCTTTGGCACGGAGCGGAAGTACGGGAACTTCCCGTCGGTGTCAGCGGGCTGGGTCGTGTCCGATGAAAGCTTCATGAAGAACATGAAGAACATCAGCTTCCTGAAGCTGCGCGGCAGCTACGGTTCGCTCGGGAACGACAACATCGGGAACTATACCTACCTGGCGGGCGTACAGCAAACCAACTACGTCTATAACAATACGCTGGCGGCGGGCTCGTCGCTCAACGGCATCGGCAACAACCAGCTGACCTGGGAAACCACGACGGGGTATGACCTCGGGGTGGACCTCAGCCTCTTCAAGGGCCGCCTGTCCGTGACCTACGACTACTACTGGAAGAAAACGGACGGTCTGCTCTATGCCATCAACATCCCGGTACAGTCCGGCTTCAGCTCGATCAACGCCAACGTCGGCCGGTTCGACTTCTGGGGTCACGAGATCTCGGTCGAATCCAAGAACATGGTGGGTAAATTCACCTGGAGCACCCAGGCTAACATCTCCATCGACCGGAACATCGTCAAGCAGCTCGGTACGAGCAACGCGCCTATCGGCGGCTACCAGGACTACTGGGACGACAACCGCACCGCGGTGGGTCACCCGATCGGGCTTTTCTACGGCTATATCAACACGGGCGTCTATATGACCCAGCAGGAGTTCAACACCGAACCACACGACGCCACCGCCATGGTCGGCACCGCGCGCTTCAAGGACATCAGCGGCCCCAATGGCAAACCCGACGGGATCATCGACGAGAACGACCGTACCTGGATCGGCAACCCCAACCCCAAGTTCACCTACGGCATGACCAATACCCTGGGTTATAAGAACTTTGACTTTACGCTGGCGATCGGCGGCTCCGTCGGGAACGACATCGCGGACGACGCCTTCCAGTCCACCGAAAACCTCGACGGCGTGTTCAACGTCCGCCGCGGCGTCGCGGGCCGGTGGCGGTCCGAGACCGACCCCGGCCAGGGCATCTACCCCCGCACGCGCTCGGGCACCACGGCCGACTTCCGGAACTTCACGACCCGCCAGGTGTTCAGCGGGACCTACCTGTCCGCGCGGAACATCACGCTCGGCTACACCTTCAACGTCCGCTCCAGCAAGATCGTCCGCAGCGCCCGTCTCTACGTGAGCGCGCAGAACGCCTTCCTGCTGACGAAGTACGAGGGCATGAACCCCGAAATCAGCATGTACGGGCTCAACGGCCTGAACCAGGGCCGCGACTTCACCCAATTCCCGATCGCAAAAATCTACACTGCCGGCGTGAACGTCGGGTTTTAAAACGATGGCTATGAAAAGATATATCCTTATAGCGTTGCTCTTTACGTCTTGCAGCAAGGGCTTCCTGAACCTGAATCCGCCTACTTCCCTCACGTCCGCGTCCTATTACAAAAACGCGACCGAGTTCGAGCAGGCGCTCAACGGCGCGTATACGCCGCTCCGCACGATCGTCTATACCGGCATCTACCAGGACGAGATGCGGTCCGACAATACGTTTTTTACGATCTACCAGGCCAACCGCGGTCTCGTTTGCCGGGAAGACTACCCGGAATTCCTGGACGACCCCACCACCAGCGCCATCCCGAATTCGCCGGGGGACCGTTTTACCGGGGACTATAGCGGGATCTCGATGATCAATACCATCCTGGGGCAGCTCAAGGGCAACTCCGCCATCAGCCAGGGCGCGACGGACACGATCACCGGGCAGGCGCTGTTCCTGCGGGCGTTTTATTATAACGACCTCGTGACCCACTTTGGCGGCGTGCCCCTGCAGCTGACCGAGATCACGGGTACCGATGGCGCCTTCCTCCCCCGGAGCAGTGTGGACTCGGTTTATGGTCAGATCGTCGCCGACCTGACCGCCGCCATCCCGCTGTTGCCGGTGGTGACGAGCTTCCCGCAATCCGGCGCCGCCAGCCAGGGTGCGGCCAAGATGCTCCTGGCCTATGTCGACATGACCATGCCTACCAAGAACTACGCGGACGCGGAGCAGCAGCTGACCGACATCACGCACATGAATTATGCGTTATTGCCGAACTACGCCTCCGTTTTCGATCCCAACAACAAGAACAACCAGGAATCGATCTTCGAAGTGCAGTATATGTCGGACCTGGTGAGCGGCCAGCAAAGCGACTTCGCCTGGCAGTTCATGCCCAAGTGCACCAACCCGCAGTTCCTGATGGGGTACAACGGCGGATCGATGAACATCTTCAGCGGCTGGAACGTACCCACCCAGGAAATGGTGTCGTCCTATGAAGCCGGCGACACCCGGCTCGACGCCTCCATCGCCGTCGTGGAGGGCACGATCAGCGGCGTGGAAGACTTCACCGCCACCGCGCTGAAAAGCGTGGTCGGGTACACGCCCAACCCGAATGTCGACTACCGGTACATGATCAAGAAATACTTCCACCCGCCGTACATCGCCGGTTTCAACACCCCGGACGACTTCCCGGTCTACCGGTACTCCGGGTGCCTGCTATTGCTCGCGGAATGCCTGGTGGACGAAGGCAAGGCCGCCCAGGCGCTCCCCTACCTGAACCAGGTCCGCGCCCGCGCCGGTCTGACAGCGCTGACCACGGCAACCATCGACAACATCGCCACCGAAAAACGGCACGAGGAAGCCTTCGAAAACCACCGCTGGCTCGACCTCGTCCGTATCAACGAGTTTATCCCCGTGTGCACCGCCAAGGGCGTGGCGCTCAAAGCCCTCTACGGCTGGCTGCTGCCGCAGAGCTTTACCGTGACGCAGGACCGGGCCATCTACCCGATCCCGACCCGCGAGATGCAGATCAATACGAACCTGGTGCAGAACCCGGGGTATTAAGATTCTTCAGCAGTTGGTTCTCTTGGGGCCTCCCGGTTTGGGGGGCCCCTTTTTTGGGGGCGTCCGCCGCGGGGGAGCCCGATGCGGGGAGCCCCTTTTGTTGGAATAAACGCTACATTAGGTTTATGGAAAGACGCACCTTCTTACGGGCAGGGCTGCTGCCCTTCATGGCTTCATCATTCCTTCGCCCGGCGGCGAGCCCAGCGAAGTCCCTTCCGGAAGGGCGGGAATTCTTTTACCGCCCCGAGGGCGCCTGGGCCGCGGACTTCATCCCCTTGTATACCGACGGCCGCTTCGAGCTCTTCTACCTCCATGACTGGCGCGATGGCGCGGGGCACGGCGAAGGCGTGCCCTGGTACCGCATTTCCACCACCGACTTCGTGCACTTTACCGAACACGGGCAGATGCTGGCGCGGGGCACGGCGGCGGAGCAGGACCTATACGTCTTCACCGGGTCGGCGATCAGGGCGGAGGGGCGGTTCCATATTTTCTATACCGGGCACAACTATCACCTGGCGGAGCAGGGCAAGCCCGCGCAGGGCATCATGCACGCGACCAGCGACGACCTCACCCACTGGCAAAAACATCCGTCGGAAACCTTTTTCGCGCCGGCCGACCGGTACGAGAAGGACGACTGGCGCGACGCCTTTGTTTTCTTTGATCCATCGTCGGCCAGATATTTTATGCTGGTGGCCGCGCGGAACAAAAACGGCATACCCCGCCGGCGCGGCCTCACCGCGTGCTGCAGCTCGACGGACCTCACGCATTGGACGGTCGAAGAGCCGCTCTACGACCCCGGGCTTTACTTTACCCACGAATGCCCCGACCTGTTCCAATGGGGCGATTGGTGGTACCTCGTTTTCTCCGAATTCACCGACAAGGTCAGGACGCGTTACCGGATGAGCCGGTCCTGGAAAGGCCCCTGGCTCATCCCCGAACACGACGACTTCGACGGTCACGCTTTCTACGCCGCGAAAACGGCAGCCGACGGTCACCGGCGCTTCCTCTTCGGCTGGAACCCCACGAGGGATGGTTCAAAGGACACCGGCGGCTGGCAATGGGGCGGCAATCTCGTCGTACACGAGTTGTGGCAGCAACCGGGCGGGGAGCTGGGCGTCCGGATGCCGGCGTCGGTTTTTGACGCCTTTTCTACCGGCGGGCCTGCGTCCTTTGCTACGGGCGCGGGTTCCTGGAAGGCCGATGGCTCCGACGTCACCCTGAAAGGCCGTGGTTCGTACGCCGTGGCGTCGGCAGGCACGCTGCCCTCGCCGTGTCTGATAACGGCCACGCTGACACCGCCATCGGCGGGTCAGGGCGACTTTGGTTTGTGGTTCTACGGGGATATGGCCTTTGACCAGGCCTACTATATCCGCTTCGAGCCGTCCCGCGGCCGCATGGTGTTCGACAAATGGCCGAGGGAACGGTCGGAGGTGCCGCAGATGGCGGAGCTCGAGCGGGTTTTACCATTCCCGCCGGGCGACAGCATGCACATACGATGTATTATCGATGGCACCCTTGGCGTGATGTATGTGAATGATACGGTGGCCATGAACTTCAGGGCGTATGACTTCAGCCGGCGTGGATGGGGGTTTTTCGCGGGGGATGCGGATGTGCGAATTACCGATGTGGAGGTCAGGGTCCGTCCATAACGCTCCGTTGTCTCCGCTTTAAAGCTCCCCATCCCACTCCGGGACTTCAGCCAGCCGGGCGCTCAGCCCCTCCGGCAGGAACGGCCTCCCGCCGGTGGCCTTCACGCAGGTGCCGGAGAAGACGGCCTTGACGACGACCTTGTTGTTGAGGAGGATGGTCTGGCGGAAGTGGAGCACGGCCTTGTTGGTCTTGTCACGCAGGGGGTCGCAGGTGACCTGGAAGACGTCACCGCTCTTCAGGGAACGGATGAATTTTAAACGATATTCCGATAGTACCATATTGACACCGGCGCGGGCCTCGGCTTCGAAGTCAAAGCCGAGGGCTTCGCGGATAAAGTCATGACGGCACCATTCCAGGTAGAACGGGTAGTAAAGGCCGTCCATGATGTTCTGGACGTCGATGTGCTCGTCTTTGACGGTATAGGTCTTGGTGTATGCCATGGGGCGGCAAGATACGACTAAGGCAATGTAATCCGTACGGTGCGCGGGTCGGTCTTGGTGCCGGCGACCACCTCGAATTTTATGCCGTTGATGTCGAGGACGCCCTGGGGCGCTTCGCCGATCATCAGCTCCCCGAGGCTGAGGTAGCGGCTTTCGTAGTCCCGCAGCCAGGCCAGGCCGAGGTCGTGGCGGATGCGCTGGAGGTGGATGAAACCCTCGGCGATCCAGACCTTGTCCGATTGTTTGTAGATGTAGGCTTTGTAGTCCTCGTATTCAGGCAGGTCGCCGAACACGCCTTCCATGATGTCCTGCATGGCCACGATCCCCAGGAACTCGTTCGGGGCGCCGACGACGATGCCGAAATCGACCCTGCTCTCCTTGAAGATCGTGAAGATGTCCTTCGCAGCCATGTCGGACGGTATCAGGCAGTTGGGTTTCAGATTGTCCAGCCAGTGGTCGGTGGAATTCAGGAACAAGTCCTTGGTCCGGACAGCCCCGACTATGCGGCCGGTATCGTCGCCTTTATAGACCGGGAAATAAGAGTACGGCCGCCGCCGGATCGTCTCGAACACCTTTTCCCACGGCCACGCGTCGGACAGGGAAACCACGATCCGCGCCGGCTTCATGATGCTCCGGGCCTTGAGGTCGTCAAAGGCAAAGACGTTCTCGTGCAGCCAGTACTCCTGCTTGCCCAAAACACCTTGTTTGTAGGCCGCCCCCAGCATGCCTTTCAGGTCCTTCTCGGTGATCTTCCGGTTGTCGGCGGTCTTGATCGAAAAGAGCGACAGGATGTACCGGGTACCTACCGTCAACAGCTTTATAAAGGGGTATATTATTTTGGAAAAAACGAGCAGCGACGGCGCAATCGCCAATGACATCGTCATCGGCATCTGGAGGGCCAGGGACTTGGGCACCAGCTCGCCCAGCACGATGGTCAGGTAGGTGATGGCGCCGATGCCGATCACGAGGGCCGACGCATGCGACCAGAAGGGCCCCATCCCCCAGTGCGCAAACCAGTGCTGGAGCTGGGTCGCGACCAGGCCGCCCCCATAGATACCCTCCAGGAGGCCGACCAGCGTGGTACCCACCTGGACCGCGCTCAGGAACTCCTCCGGGTCCTTGATGAGCTGCAGGACGTCGAAGGCGGTCTTGTTGTTCTTGCTTTGCTCGCCGATCAAGGCTGTGTTGCTCACGGAGATGAGGGCGACTTCCGCGAGGGAGAAGTATCCGTTGAGGATGATCAGCAGGAGGATGATGACGAAGGCCATTTACGAATGTACGAATTTCCCCGTGGGGCGCGGCACGGCGCGGCGCGCGGGGCGGCGCGACTCGTGGGGCGCGGCACGGCGCGGCGCGGCTTGTGGGGCGCGGCGCGCGGGGCGGCCGGGTGATATTCGGGTCGGTTTTGGCACTTGTTAAAAAAAACGCATGAACTTCCACGCACTCTATGCCGGCTTCAACGCCCGCGACATCGACGCCGTACTGGCCTGTTTGCATCCCAACGTGCGGTGGCCCAATGGCTGGGAGGGCGGCACGATCGACGGCCGGGACGCGGTCCGGGCGTACTGGACCCGGCAATGGCTGGCGATCGATCCGACGGTTACGCCCGAAAGGATCGAAGAGCTACCCGACGGCAGGGTACGGGTCACGGTGCGGCAGCACATAAAGGACCTGGAGGGGCGGACGCTGGCCGACGACGTGGTGACCCACCTCTATACCGTACGGGACGGTTTGGTAACCGAAATGGAGATTGCGCCATAGCAAAAATGGCGTTACCTTTCCATTCCCTTAAAACCTCCTGATATGAAGACACTGATCCTCTGCAGCCTGCTGGCGCTCACGCACATCGCCCACGCCCAAAACGACAGCCTCCTGACAGCCGTGCCCCAGTCGCAGGAAGGCTTTACCGCGAGCGAACCCGCGGTCATCCGCACCGTCGGCTGGCTGGAGACGACACCCATCAACGATCGCTGGCGGGCGAAGGCCAAGCTGCTGTTGTCCTGGTCCACCTATTCGCCTGCGGTGACCGTAGCCATGGACGACCGTACGACCACCTTTACCCACAAGAACCCCGACCTCGGCGCGGCCTTTATCGGTGGATGGATCCGCTATAGCGTCGAGCACGGGTATACCAAGGACCAGGTCGAGTGCACGGTTGCCGGTATCCAATCCGCGGAAAAGGTCTACGCCGCCAACGGTAGGACCCTGCGCAAGGACAAGGACTTCGAGCAGCTGGCCGCGATGGATGGCGCGTCGCTGGAGAAATGGGTGAAGACGCAGCTGGGGGTGCGGTAAGCCGCTCATCCATAACATAGTAGCATCCGCCGCGGAAAAAAATTATATTAGTGGATGCACAGACGTTCCTTCCTCAAAACCGGGTCGCTGGCGGGGCTTGCCCTGGCCGCGTGCCAGACGCCGGCGCCGGCGCCCATCACTCCAACGCCCGCCGCGGACCAAACCGGCGCGGGTAGCTTCGATCTTGCCGAAGCCACGATCGATCAACTCCAGCAAAAGATGCAGCAGGGCACGGCGACGGCGCGTTCGCTGGCGGAGGCCTACCTGAAGCGCATCGATCAACACGACAAAAAGGGAGCCGGGCTCAACGCGGTGATCGAGCTCAACCCGGACGCGCTGGCGATCGCGGACGACCTCGATAAGGAAAGAAAAGCGGGGAAGGTCCGCGGTCCGCTCCACGGGATCCCGATGCTGATCAAGGACAACATCGATACGGGGGACAAGATGATGACGACCGCGGGGGCTCTCGCGCTGACAGGCAATGTGGCCGCGCAGGATGCGTTCATCGTGGGTAAGCTGCGGGCCGCGGGCGCGGTCTTGCTCGGTAAGACCAACCTGAGCGAGTGGGCGAATTTCCGGTCGGAAAGGTCCACCAGCGGGTGGAGCAGCCGGGGCGGCCAAACGCATTGCCCCTACATCCTGGAAAGGAATCCTTCCGGTTCGAGCGCGGGTACGGGGTCTGCCGTTGCGGCCAACTTCTGCGCGATCGGGATCGGGACCGAAACCAACGGCTCGATCGTTTCGCCTTCTTCCGTCAACGGGCTCGTGGGTTTAAAACCCACGGTGGGTCTTTGGAGCCGGAGCGGGATCATCCCAATCTCGGCCACCCAGGACACCGCCGGCCCGATGGCGCGGACGGTCAGGGACGCGGCCATCCTGCTGGGCGCGCTGGCGGGGACCGATCCCAAGGACCCCGTCACGGCCCCGGGCAAGGGCCATGCGGATTACACGCCCTTCCTGACCGGCAGCGGGTTGAAGGGGAAGCGGATCGGCATCGAAAAATCGATGCTCCACGGGCACGAAGGCGTGGTAGCGCTGTACAACAAGGCGATCGGGGTGCTCAAGCAGCAAGGCGCCGATGTGGTGGAGGTCGACCTTTTCAAAGCCCTCGATCATATAGGGCACGCCGAGTTCCTCGTTTTGCAATACGAATTCAAGGATGGGGTAAACAAATACCTGGCGGGGTCGCCGAAGTCCCCGGTGAAAACCCTGGCCGACGTGATCGCCTTTAACAAGGCGCACACGGATAAGGCCATGCCGTACTTCCAGCAGGAGACCCTCGAGTCTTCCAACAAGCTCGGCGGGTTGGACAGCCCGGAGTACAAGGAGGCGCTGGCCAAGGTGCTCAGCGCCCGCAAGGCCATCGACGACCTGATGCACGCCCAAAAACTCGACGCGCTCAGCGCGGTGACCAACGGTCCCGCCTGTCTGATCGACCTGATCACGGGCGACTACGACACGGGTTTCTCCTTCTCGGGCCCGGCCGCCATGGCGGGCTATCCGCACGTTACAATGCCGATGGGCGCGGTGATGGGCCTGCCCATCGGTTTCTCTTTCGTGGCAGGGGCGTACCAGGAGCCGGTGATACTGGACATGGCCTATACGTTCGAGCAGGCGATCGGCAAGCGGCCGGCGCCGGCGTTTAGCTAGCGCAGCCGTCGCGGCCGGAGGACGCGCGACCGCCGCTAAGCCAGTTGCGTCTTCCCTTTGTTTTGCAAGGCGTCGCGGAACCCCTCGAGTGGGAACGTCGCGGCCACGGGCATGGAAAAACTGTCCGCTCCGATGATCTGTATGAGCTCGCCGGCGATGGTTTGTCTTTCCGAAGGGGTTTTGCCGTCCATGTAGGCGCGCACGCCAAAACCGGAAATCTCCACAAACTTGTATACGATCGCGGTGTTGGGCACCTGGAGCGGTTCGGGGCTGGCAGAACCGTAGACGATGAACCGGCCGCGGGGCGCCAGACAACCGAGGAGCGCGCTGCCTATGGGGCCGCCGACGGAATCGAGGACGGCGGCAAGACCGGCGCCGCCGGTGAGGTCCATGATCCGGGCCGCGGCGCCATCGGTGTCGTGGCGCGTCAGGGACACCGTCCGGATGCCGCGCAACGCCGCCAGCTGCGCCGTGATGTGCGATACCGCGGAATTACCCGCGCTCAGCCCCAGCCAGCTCCCGGCCGGCACGGCGGCGCGCTCGAGCAAACCCCATGCGGTAAAGGGATTGAGGGCGAATTGTGCGGCCTTTTCGATCGGGAAATCGACCGGCAGTGTATACAATGCCGTCACCGGGACGACGACGTATTCGGCCCAGGTATTCTTATAAAAAAACGACACCAGCGTACCGTTCGGCAACGCCCCTTCTTCCACGACGCCCGCGGCCTCGAAGCCCGCGATCTGGGGGAACTCGGGTTGGAAGCGGTAGCCGCCCTTTATAAAAATCGTATCGGAGGGATTGATGGTGCGGCGCAGTACGCGCACGAGCACCTCCCCGGGGCCGGGGACCGGCTTTGGGAAGTCGCCGAGGGTCAGGACGTCCGCGGGCGCTCCCGTTTGGGTAAAATAGATGGCTTTCATGCATCAAAGGTCCGGCGGGACCGCGGACGCGCGGTTGCGCAAATCAAACAGATCCTTGCAAAAACGCGACAGCGCCTCGTGCGGCGCCAGCCCCGCGAACTGAAAGATGCGTACATTAGGGACGTGATGCAACGGTATAAAAACCTGCAGGGCAACTCGGGGGTGCGCGCGTTCGTGATCGGCGCGGACTACATAAAAGTCGGGTTTGCTACCGGCGAGACCTATGTGTATGACTACAGGCAGCCCGGGAAAGACGACGTCGAAAATATGAAGGCGCTTGCGCTGAAGGGGCGGGGATTGAGCACCTACATCAGCACGCACGTGCGGGAACGCTACGCCAAAAAGCTTTAATCCAAACCTTGGGGGGTCGCAAGTTACAATCCCAGCACGCGGTCCGCATTGGCGTGCGCGATGGACATCGACAACCAGGGCGACAGGGTATCCAGGAACCTGCGGCCTTCGGCAAACGTGCTGAACGGGTAGTCGACCGAAAATAACACGCGCTCCAGACCGAATGTATCGATGGCCGCCTGTAGCGGCGGCATCGTAAACAACCCGCTGGTGGTGACATACACCTGGTCGCGCAAGGTCTGGCTGATGGGGCGTTGCTGCGCGCCGACGGCGCCCACCTTGAACTTGTCGTCGCAGCGCGCCATCATCATCGGGAGCATTTCGCCCATGTGGCCGATGATCACGCGGAGGTCCGGGTACCGGTCGAAGGTACCGGATACGATCAACCGCAGTATATGGAGCGCGGTCTCGGCATGCCATCCCCAGCCGGACAACGAGAGTTGTACCCCCGCGCCCGCGGGGAGGTCCTGGTAATAGGCCTTGGCGACGGCGGCGGGGGGCGAACCCGGGTGGAGGTACAACGGCACGCCAAGAACGGCAGCCCTTTCCAGCACCGGCGCAAAGGACGGGTCGTCGAGGAACTTATCGGATGTCATCCCCTTGATCAACGCTCCTTTAAAGCCATACTCCCCGACCGTCCGGTCGAGCTCGTCGGCGGCCGCGGCGGGCATGGCCATGGGCAGGTGCGCAAAGGCCCCGAACCGGTCGGGCCGGGGTTGTATCCGCGCCGCCAGGACGTCGTTCACCGCCCGCGCCATGGCGACGCCATTGGAGCCGGGAAGCGTCTCCGCGCCGGGGCCCACGACGGACAACACGGAGAAGGTGATGCCCTGCTCATCCATCGCGGCCAGGCGGGGGCCATCGACGTCTTCGAGCAAGGGCGCAAGCTCAGGCATAAAGGGCTTGCCGCCCGGGATGAATTCACGAACGATGTGGGGAAAGCTGACGTGTTCTTCCAAGGTAACGATACGCATACCGCGAAGGTAGGTCAATCAGGTATTTTCCCCGGTACGATGTCGCCCGGAACACCGTATTTTAAGCCATGCGTAAAATACTCCTGGTCGTCCTGGGTGTGCTCGCGGGGCTGATACTCCTCGTCCTGGTACTGGCGACGGCGCCCTTTTCCTGGTATTGCCTGGGCAGCGGTCTGTTATGGTTGCTGCTGCGCTCCCAAAAGGCGCCGATGCCTCAGGCGGCGGCCGCGTACTTTTTTTGGATCATGGTGGCCTTTGGCTTCCTGGCCGTCGAGTACGCGGTCGTGGATTTCCTGATGGGCCGCCTGTCGGACGCCGCGTTGTACCGCTTCGAAAACCGGATCGACAGGATACACCGCGCCACCGAGGCCGTCAAGCCGTGGCAGCTATTGGTCGCTACGGTCGCGGCGGTACTGTTGTCATATGTGCTGCCACGGCTGCCGCTTTTTGCCTGGATGGGAAAAGCCAGAAGGGTCCTTTCGATCGCATCGCTGGTGGTCGGGGTGGTGAGCGCCTATTCGTTTTTTGCGCCCGGGCCGATCGGCAAAGTAGTTTTGGAGCAGCGCGCGGACCTTCGGAAAAAAGATGACGAAGCGCGCCGGCAAAGCGCCATCGCACACCGCGTCGAGCAAGAGGTCGCCGCTATGGACCCCGCGACGCGGGCGGCCTGTGGCGCTTTCCTGGAGGAGATCGCCAAAAAGGGGAAGGCCGGGGAAAAGGAACTGCTGGAGGGCCTGGCGGACGACCGCGACGTGGCCGGAGAACCCGTGGAGCGCCCCGAGGTCGCCCTGGGCGACCTCGAATCCCAGACGCGCAGCGATGAAGCCGGGCGTAACAAAGCGCTCGAGCAGGCCCGGGCGCTCTTCTCCGATGCCCTGCACACGGTCGCGCCGGACGCCGAAGGCGTTGTCGGGGGGGTGCTCGACGCCCTGGTCGAAAAGGCCGGCGAAGGTTTCGTCGACCGCCTTTTTGCCCTATGGCACAAACAGCAGCCTCAAGAGGCTGTCAGGACAGCCGACGAACTCATCGCGGTACACGAGCGGGAGAAGATCGAGGTCAAACGAACGGAAGAAGAGGAACAAAAAAGACTCCACGAAGAGGAGCGCGTCCCCGAACGCTAGCCGCGGGGGCTATTCCACCCTCAGGGCATCCACCGGTTTGGCCCAGGAGGCGCGGACGCCCTGGTACCCCACCGTCAGGACCGTCACCAGGAACGTACCCGCCGCGGCGGCCGCGAATATCCACCAGCTGACCGTGGTCCGGTAAGCGAAGTCGTGGAGCCAGCGGTTCATGGCGTACCACGCCAGCGGAGACGCCAGCAGCAAGGCCAGCAGCACCAGGCGCTGAAAGTCGGCCAGGAGCAACGCGACGATGTCGGGCACACGGGCCCCGAGAACGCGGCGGATCCCTATTTCCCTGGTGCGGCGGATGGCGATGAACGACGCCAGGCTGAATACGCCGATGGCGGATAAGAAGATCGCCAGCGCGGCAAAGAATCCTACCAGGCGGCCGAGGTTTTCCTGTGCTTTATACAGGGCGTCGATGTCTTCGTTGAGAAAGCTGTAGTCGAAGACCAGGTCGGAGAAGTGCCGGTCCCAGGTCTGGTGCAGCCATTGGAGAGTGGCGGGTACGCCGGCGGCGTCGATGCGCACGGCAAAAGTGGTAAAGCGGGGCACGTTGACGTCCAGGATCAGGGGTTGCATCGGCTGGTCGAGCTTGGCGAAGTTGAAGTCCCGGACGACGCCGATGACAAAGCCGCGTTTGCCATCGGTCTCGTTGCCCCGGATCATCGTCTTGCCGATGGCCTCCTGCGGCGTCCAGCCGAACTGGCGCACCGCGGACTCGTTGAGGATAAACGCCTGGCGGTTGTCCGTACCCGTGGCCTTGGAGAAGTCGCGGCCGGCGACGATCCTGAGCCCCATGGTCCGGGCGTAGTCGTAATCCACCGAGGCCCAGGACAGGAATATGTTTTCGTCGTCGCGGTGACCCTGTGGGACGACGAGGCCCAGCACGATCGGCTGCCCCGGCAGGACCGACGCCAGGGTCACCCCCCGGATGGCGGCGTGGTCCCTCAGGTCGTTTTCGAAGGCGTTCATCCGCGCGCGCAGGACCGAGTCCACGGTATTGCTGACGGGTGAAGACGCGCGGCCAAAGAGGGGCAGCACGACGAGCTGGTCCTTGTCAAAACCCAGCGGTTTGTTCCGGAGGTAGGTGATCTGGCGGTGGATCACGACCGCGCCGATGACGAGCGCGACCGCGATCGTGAACTGGGTTACGATCAGGCCTTTCTGGATGAGCTTGCCGCCGGGGCGGAGCTGGCCCTTGAGCAGGGCGGTCAGGCGGAAACGGGTGATAAAGAGCGCCGGGTACAAACCGGCCAGGAGCGCGGTAACCGCCAGGAGCCCGGCATTGATGGCGATCAAGGGCGGGCTTAATTGCAGAACCTCGCCCGTCAGGCGGTCGGCCAGCGGTAAGGCCGCGGCAGCGAGCCCCCAGGCGATGAGCCACGCCAGGGCGCAGAGGAGCACACCTTCCCCTAGGAACTGGGCGATCAGCTGTTTGCGGTCGGCGCCGGAGACCTTCCGGACCCCGATCTCGCCGAGACGTGTCAGCGATTGGGCGTTGGAGAGGTTGATGAAGTTGATGTTGGCGATGAGCAGGATCATCGCCGCGATGGCGGCAAAGATGTAGATATAGGCGATGCTGTTGGTGCTGGGGTTGCCGATGACGTCCGACGAATGGAGGTGGATGTCCTGTAGCGGGCGGAGGGAGACATAGTAGGACTTGGCGGCGTGGGGGTCGGCGTACTTGTTGAACAGGTTGCGCAGGGAGGGAGGACTTTCCCCAGGTTTTAAGAGCACGTACGTATCGGTGGCGTCGAAGAACCAGTTGGTGCGCAGGAAGTGCTCCACCGCGGGCCGTTCGACCCGGTAGACGTCGTCGAAGGGGATGAGGCAGTCGAACTGTTCGTCCGAATTCGGGGGCCATTGTTTAATCACGCCCGTGACCTTGAGCGGGAGGCGGTGCTCATAGACCAGCGTTTTGCCCAGGGCTTCTTCCCGCCCGAAATATTTTTTGGCCATGGCGTCCGTGATCACGATGCCCTGC
Organism: Dinghuibacter sp.; assembly: GCF_035492835.1. NCBI lineage: Bacteria > Pseudomonadati > Bacteroidota > Chitinophagia > Chitinophagales > Chitinophagaceae > Dinghuibacter > Dinghuibacter sp. The sequence continues at coordinate 22,229 of NZ_DATJIY010000081.1, read as the reverse complement.
GCGGCATCCCTTGGATCGCCCTCGATGAATTGAAAGGAGAATATCTTAAATATCGCGCTGTCGGCGAAATCCACCCTGGTCTCCGGGAACCTTTTCGTACCGGCTTCCATAACGCCACCGCGGTTGTATAGCCGAGCCACAGCTTCGACGCTTTTCAGGTCCTCGCTGATGATGGCCGGGGCCACGGGGATGGGCGCGTTGGCCATGGCCCGCCGGTCGGCATCCCCTTCCTTGTCGAAGTCGACGCGGTAGATGCGCCGGTAGTTCTCATGGAAGGTATTATACCGTAGCTGGTTGTCGATGTACACGACGATCAGCATACAGCAAGCCATGCCGATCGACAAACCGGCCAGCTTGATGAGGGTGGCGACCTTGTGCTTGAGCAATTGGCGCCAGGTGATGCGGAAATAGTGGCGAAGCATCTGACAAGATAGTCATTTCCACCCCGCGTCGCCCACGGCTCATAACCGTACGGGACCGTGTATCAAAAACGGACGGCCCATGCTTTTTAGACATTGATTTTCACACATTTACTCATCGGCACGCCATTGGCGGCGGGGGGGTATGCTCCGCAATTACTGTAAGATCGCCTTGCGCAACCTGTCGCGTAACCGCTTCCAGGCGGCCATCAACATCACCGGGCTGGCGCTCGGGATCGCCGTTGCGCTGTTGATCGGGTTATGGATACTGGACGAAGTCAGTTTCGACCGCTACCATACCAACCACCGCCGGATCGCGGAGGTGCTGCTGACCCAGACCGACAAGCACCACGCCTACACCGGACCGACGGTGGCCACGCCGCATGGGGTGGCGTTGCACCAGAACTATGGCGAGCTTTTCGAACGGGTGGGGATGATCTCCTATCCCTGGGACGCCATCCTGACCGTCGGCGACAAGCACCTGCAGGCGTCCACCGTCTGCGCCGAGCACGAGATCCCGGAAATGTTCACCTTCCGGATGATCCGCGGCTCCGCCGCTTCCATCGCCGACCCCTATACCCTCATCATCGCCCAATCGATGGCCAAAGCTTTGTTTGGGAATGCCGACCCGATGGGCAGGAATATCGTTTTCAACGGCCGCACGGCGGTGCGCGTGGGGGGCGTTTTTGATGATCCCCCGCGGAATACGACCTTTAGTAACCTGAAGGTCCTGATCTCCTGGAAGATCCCGGACAACGGGCTGCAAAACGTCACCGCGTGGAACGACCACGGCATCCAGCTCTTTGTCCAGCTCCGGCCGGGCGTCACCTTTGCGCAGGCGGAGGCGCGGATCAAGGGTGTGCCCACGCCCTTTGTACAGGACGTAAAAGAGGAATCCTACCTGCAACCGCTCGATAAGCTCCATTTCTGCAACGAGATCATCGACGGCGATCCACAGGACAAGGCGCTGACGATGGTTTGGATAGTGGGTCTGATCGGTTGCTTTATCCTGCTCCTGGCTTGTATCAACTTCATGAACCTCTCCACCGCCCGCAGCGAACGCCGGGCGCGGGAGGTGGGCATCCGCAAGACGGTGGGGACCACGCGGTCCCAGCTCGTGGCCCAGTTCCTGGTGGAGTCGGTCCTGGTCACCGCGATCGCCGCGGCGTTGTCGCTCGGGCTCGCCCAATTGGCGTTGCCGTCGTTCAACGACCTGGCGGACAAAGACGTCGCCCTACCGCTGACGCAGCCCTCGTTTTGGCTGGCCTGGCTGGCCGTTACGCTCCTGGTAGGGCTGGTCGCCGGAAGCTATCCCGCCTTCTATCTGAGCGGTTTCAAACCGATCCGCGTCCTGAAGGGCGTGTTTGCCGCGGGCAAGGGCGCCGCCCGCCCGCGGGAGGTGCTGGTAGTCTTCCAGTTCGCCGTGACGCTGGTGCTCGTCATCGCGACGATCATCGCCTTCCGCCAGATCGGACACGCCAAGGACCGTCCCCTAGGGTACAACCAGTCGGGGCTCGTCACCGTAAACATCAACACCCAGGACCTGGACAAACACTATGACGCGCTGCGGACCGATTTGTTGAAGACCGGGCTCTTTGAGAACATCGCGCGCGCGTCCCAGTCCACCAGCCAGTTCGGGAACAACAATTCGGTGGAATGGCCGGGCATGGACCCCAGCCAGCTGTCGATTTACTTCCGGAACGTCAACGTCAGCCGGGAATTCGGGACCACCATCGGCTGGCGCATTCTTTCCGGGCGGGACTTCTCCAACGCCTTTGCCGGCGACTCCTCGGCGGTCATCCTCAACCGTACGGCTGCGCGGATCATCGGCAACCAGCACCCGGTCGGCATGGTCGTGAAATTCTTTGGCAAGCCGTACACGGTGATCGGGATAGCCGAAGACATGCTCACCAACGAGCCCTTCTCCCCCATCGAACCCGCCATATTCCTGGGCGATGGATACAAGGGCATCATCACCCTGCGCATAAAGACCGGCGTGCCCATCCACCAGGCGGTCGATGCCATGAGCAAGGCCTTCCGGTTGTATAATCCGGCCAGTCCGTTTATCTATACGTTCAACGACGATGCCTTTGCCAGGAAATTCACGGCGGAGGAACGGGTGGAAAAGCTCGCCGGCGTCTTCGCGCTCCTGGCGATCGTGATCTCCTGCCTGGGGTTGTTTGGCCTGGCCTCGTTTATGGCGGAGCAGCGCACCAAGGAGATCGGGGTCCGCAAGGTCCTCGGCGCGGGTCTTTTTTCGCTCTGGGGACTACTCTCCAAAGATTTTGCGCGGCTCGCGGCCATCGCCCTGGCGATCGCCATCCCCGCGTCGTGGTGGCTCATGCACGGCTGGTTGCAACAGTATCCCTACCGGACCGCTTTGTCCTGGTGGATTTTCGCGGCGGCCGGGTCGGGTATGGTACTGCTGGCGCTCGCGACGGTGAGCTATCAGTGCTTGCATGCGGCATTAAGGAATCCGATAGACAGTCTACGCTCAGAATAATTATTTGTCATGTTGAGAAACTACATCAAGATCGCCTTCCGCAACCTGGGCCGCAACCGGTTCCAGACCGCCATCAACGTCGCCGGGCTGGCGCTCGGTATGACCATCTCGCTGCTCATCGCGCTTTGGCTGATGGACGAGCTCTCGTTCAACCACTACCACAAGAACCACCGCCGGATCGCGGAGGTGCTGGATGCAACGACAAGCCCGCAGGGGTCGTACGTCGGGCAAACGATATCGTCGCCCCTGGGTGTGGCGCTCCGGCAGAATTACAGCGACCTGTTCGAACGGGTGGCGCTGATCTCCACTCCCTGGGACATCGTCCTGGGGGTCGGTGAGAAGAACCTGAGCGGTTCGTGCATATGGGCGGAGCCCGAGTTGCCGGAGATGTTCACGTTCGACATGGTACACGGGAAGGCCAGCTCACTGGGGGACCCTTCCACCCTGCTCATCGACGAGTCCACGTCGCTGGCGCTATTTGGCAACACCGACCCGGTGGGGAAAAGCATCCGTCTCAACAACGATAAGTCCATGCGCGTGGGCGGCGTCTACAAGGACCTCCCGCGCAACACCCATTTCAACGGGCTGAAGGTGATGCTGCCGTGGAGCAACCAGGACAACTGGATGAAAAACATCACCGACTGGAACGACCACGACAACCAGCTTTTTGTGCAGCTCCGGCCGGGCGTTGCCGTGGAACAGGCGGAAGCCCGTATCAAGAGCGTACCGACCCCGCACGTAACCGACGTAAAAGAGGAAGCCTATCTCCAACCGCTGGACAAGCTCCACTTCGTCTCCGAGATCATCGACGGACAACCGCAGGACAAGGCGCAGAAGATGGTGTGGGTGCTCGGTCTGATCGGCGTCTTTATCCTCCTGCTGGCGTGTATCAATTTCATGAACCTGTCCACGGCCCGGAGCGAGCGCCGTGCCCGCGAGGTCGGTATCCGCAAGACGGTGGGCACCACCCGGCAGCAGCTGATCGTACAGTTCCTGGTGGAGTCGGTCATGGTGACGGCGATCGCCGCGGTGCTGGCTATCGGGTTGGCCCAGCTGTCGCTGCCGTGGTTCAACGACCTGTCGGGTAAGGAGGTGCGCCTGCCGCTTACCAGCCCGTTGTTTTGGTCGGCTTTGTTGGGTACCTTGGTAGTCGTGGGCGTCATCGCGGGCAGCTACCCGGCCTTCTACCTGAGCAGCTTCAAGCCCATCCGCGTCCTGAAGGGCGTGATAAAGGCCGGTAAGGGCGCTTCCCGGCCGCGGGAATTCCTCGTGGTGTTCCAGTTCGCCATTACGCTGATGCTGGTGATCGCGACCATCGTCGCCTTCCGCCAGATCGAATATGCCAAGGGCCAACCGCTCGGGTACAACCAAAGGGGTCTTGTCTCCGTCCGCATCAACACCCAGGACCTGGGCAAACACTACGACGCGTTACGCACCGACCTGATGAAAACGGGGCTGATCGAAAACATGACGCAATCGTCCCAGACTACGCTCGACTTCTGGCAGAACAACGGCCTCATCTGGGACGGCATGGACCCCGGCATGAAGTCCTACAGCTTCCGGGACATCAACGTCGACGACGACTACGGGGCCACCATCGGCTGGCATATCGTGCAGGGCCGGGATTTCTCCCGTGCCTTCCCCAGCGATTCGGCCGCCGTCATCCTCAACCAGTCGGCCGCCAAGGCCATCGGCGTCAAGCACATCCTCGGCACCGTGGTCAAATACTTCGGGGCGTCCTTCACCGTGGTCGGCGTGGTACAGGACATCGCCGAACGCAACCCCTTCGAGCCCCCGGGAGCGCAGGCCTTTTTCGGATCGGGCTGGAAGAGCGTCATCACCCTGCGGATCAAACCAGGCGCCCCCGTGCACCAGGCGATCGACGCGATGGGCGTGGCGCTCCATCGCTACAACCCGGGCAGCCCCTTTATCTACACGTTCAACGACGACGAATACGGTAAAAAATTCATCGCCGAGGAACGGGCCGGTAAGCTGGCCGGCATCTTTGCCGTCCTGGCCATCGTCATCTCGTGCCTGGGACTGTTTGGTCTCGCCTCCTTTATGGCGGAGCAGCGGACCAAGGAGATCGGGGTGCGCAAGGTGCTCGGGGCGGGGCTTTTCTCCCTCTGGGGCTTGCTGTCGAAAGACTTCGTTCGGCTCGCGGGTATCTCGCTGGTGATTTCCATTCCGCTGGCGTGGTGGTCCCTGCACAGCTGGTTGCAACAATATTCCATCCGGACGAACCTGGCGTGGTGGATATTTGCGGTTCCGGGGGCGGGCATGGTTTTGCTGGCGCTGGCTACCGTGAGCTATCAGTGCTTGCGGGCGGCGATGAGGAACCCGGTCGAGAGCCTGCGGTCGGAGTGACCTTCTTAGAAGGACTCCTTTTGCACCTTTTTGTGGGCGTCGGGTATACCCATCACGGAGGCGCTGGCATACCACCTGAGGTATTCCGGCTCCAGCTCGTGCGCCTGGACCGCGGGGTCGCTTTCTACCCAGGCTTTGGCCTCGTCGATCTTTGACGTCGCCAGGATGAAGATGCCTTCGTACTGATGGTCGTTTTTGCCCAGCGGACCCGCCAGCACCAGCTTGCCCTCGTCGGCCAGGCGTTTGATGTTGTTCAGGTGGGCCATCTGGAGGCTATCCTCGTGGGCCTTGGTTCCCTTGAGGGCGGGGCCCGTGCGAAGCATCACCAGGGTGTAGAGGCGCATGCCATAGGCGTCGGCCTTCCATTGTTTGGCCAGGGTCGAATCGTAGGTTTGGGCGGTGGCCGCGGTGATCGCGGTTGTCGCCGCCAGGAGTAAGCAGAGCCGTATCATAAGCTGATTTTAGTCTTGCGGGTGCGCGGCGGTCTTTCGTCTGCGCTGATGCCATGCGTCGATCCAGACGAAGGCGGAGAGGATCGCGATAAAGATGAAGCTGCTTAGATAGGGGTCCAGGTGCAGGTCGGGGATGGAGACCTGGGGGACGTCGAATTGCAGGCCGGGGGTGGGTTTCTCGACGGAGGGCGCGAGCTTCAGGAGGACCAGGACGTAGGCGAACGTCGCGCCCAACAGGCTCAGCAGGGCGATGGTAATACCGCGGATGACCCTCTTGTTGACGTAGGTCGGCGTCGCGGGCGCGACCGACTGACCGGCCACGGCTTCCATTACGTTCTTGGTAAAACGGAGGGAAGGCTCCTCGATGTCGGCGCCCTGCAGGACGGCGTGTATCGAAAGCAGCTCCGCGTATTGCTCCCGGAGCGCCGGGTCCGACGCCAGGAGGGCTTCGATCTCCTCCCGTTCGGCGGGGGTGGCCCGGCCATCGATGTAATCCCACAAACGATCTTCCATATCTAAAAAGCTTTTATGTCTTCCGCGAAATGCCGCGCCATCACTTCCTTTAACCGCCCCCGGGCGCGGTGCAGCCGCACCTTTACGGTGTTCGGCTCCAAACCCATGATCCGGCCGATTTCCTCCAGGCTTTGTTCCCCCTGGTAGAACAGCGTCACCACCTGCGCGTCCTCCGGGCCCAGCAGCCGGATGGCGCGGTTGACGGACTCGCGGCGGTTCCGGGTCTCCAGGGTTTTATCCTCGGCGTGCGGCTCATTCAGGCCCTCCAGCGGCGCGCTGGCCGGTTTGCGCGTCCGGAGGCGGCTGATGCAGCACGTCCTGACGATCGTATAGAGCCAGGTGCTGAACCGCGCGTCGCCCCGGAAATCGGCCAGGCTGCGGTACGCCTTTACAAAGACGTCCTGCGCCACCTCTTCGGCGTCTTCCCGGTTCCCCAACTGCCGGAGCGTCAGGGTAAAAACATAGGCCCGGTACCGCTCCACCAGGAGGGCAAACAGGGACTGTTCCCCTTGTATGATCCTTCGGATCAGCTCGGCATCGGTTGGCATCTGGTCCTGTGAGACGAGGGGTCCTTCGCCCAGGTTACAGTGTAAAATTATTTTTTTTTGTGTAACCTCGGTCTTCCCCACCGCGTCTCAATCCCAAACGAATCTGTATGCAAACCGAAAATTTGGTAGTTTTTTGGCTGATCCTCAGCACACTAGGTGCTTTTACCATGATCTTTGGCCTCCGCTATACCATCAACCGCGAGAATATGGCCATGATTGAAAAGGGGATGGACCCCCGGATCAAGCACGCCCGGCCGCGGCCCGCTCCGTTCAGGAACCTCAAGTGGGGATTGCTGCTGGTCGGCGCCGGTCTGGGGTTGTTCCTCGCTTATCTGTTGGACAATTTCGTGCTTTTCCGGGTCGGTCACTATGAGGACGTCGTCCGGCACGAGGCCAATGGGGCGAACGTGCCCATCTATTTTGCGCTGATCGCCATCGGCGGTGGGCTTGGGCTTATTTCGTCGTATAGGATCGAGAAAAAGGAGTTGCTGGATAAGGAGAAGTAGGGTTTCCTGCGGGGTGGCTGCGCGGGCACGCGGCCGGACACTACAACGTTGTCGTAAATCCCAGGCGGGCGGATGCGGCGAATGGATACCTTTGAAATCATGAAGTATCTGATTGTCTTGCTACTCCCGTTGACCGCGGCCGCGCAAACCGACAGGGCCTATTGGCTGAAGACCATGGATAGGCTCGCGCGGCCGGTCATCTACCATCTTTCCAATGACAATCTCCGGGCAGCCATGCCCGTGGGTCTTTCCCCCAAAATCGATAACGCGACGCTCCGGCGGCAGGACGCCTACCTCGAGGCGTTTGGGCGTTTGATGAGCGGGATCGCGCCGTGGATGAACCTCGAAGGCGGGAGCGCGGAGGAGGTGGCGCTGCGAAAGCAGTACAGGGAATGGAGCCTGAAGGCCATCGCCAACGCGGTAAACCCGAAAGCAAAGGACTATATGGCCTGGACGGCCGGCGGCCAGCCGCTCGTGGATGCGTCTTACCTGGCCCTGGCCTTCCTCCGCTGTCCCTGGTTGTGGGACCACCTCGATACCACCGCGCGCCGGCAGGTCGCGGATGCCTTCCTGCTGACGCGGTCGATCCTGCCGGCGTATAACAACTGGCTGCTGTTCCAGGGGATGATCGAGGCTTTCTTTTGCCACTATGGCCTGCCGTGGGACAAGGTGCGGGTCGACTACGCCATCCGTCAGATGCAGCAATGGTACGTGGGCGACGGGGTGTACTCCGACGGCGCCGAATACCGCTGGGACTATTACAACAGCTATGTCATCCACCCCTACCTCACCGAGATCGTGACGGTCATCGGTGAGCATGCCAATACGTACCAACGCATGTTGCCCCAGATCCGCGAGCGCGACGAACGGTACGCCGAAATCCAGGAGCGGCTGATCGGGACCGATGGCTCCTACCCGGCCACGGGCCGTTCGATCGTCTACCGCTGCGGCGCCTTTCAGCACCTGGCGGATATGGCGCTCCGCAAGGCGCTCCCGGCATCGCTGACGCCGGCCCAGGTCCGCGGGGCGCTGACCGCGGTGATCCACCGGACCCTCGATGCGCCCGGTACCTTTTCCCCTGACGGCTGGCTCCAGATGGGGCTTGCCGGTAACCAGCCCGACCTGGCCGACTGGTATATTACCACCGGCAGCGGTTATCTTTGCGCGAATGTTTTCCTGCCCCTGGGGCTGCCCGATAGCGATCCCTTCTGGGCGGACGCCCCCGCCCCGTGGACCGCGGTGAAGGTCTGGAGCGGACAGGCGGTAACACCCGATCATGCCATCGATTAAGAATATGCTTCGAACAATCGTACTGCTCGCGCTTTCGCTCCCGGCGGCAGCCCAGCTCCGTCCCGATCCCTCGCTGTTGCGGACCATCGATACCAACCTGCGGTTGGCGGTTGTCCAGTACCGTTATCTGGCGGCGCATACGCCGTCCGGCGTACTGCCGCGCAGCTTCGATTCCGCCGCCGGCTCGGTAACGACCAGTGGATCGGGCTGGTGGACCAGCGGGTTCTTCCCGGCGACGTTGCTGGAGCTGTATGGTGTATCAAAAGACACGGCGCTCTATAACGAAGCCTTTCGGCGGATGCGCCTGTTGGAGCGCGAACAATACAACAAGACCACGCACGATCTCGGCTTTATGATGTACTGTCCTTTCGGGGAGGCCTGGCGCCTGACGGGCTCCGCCGCCGACGCGGACATACTCATGAACAGCGCCCGGTCGCTCAGCACCCGTTTTCGCCGCGCGGCCGGCGTCATCCGTTCCTGGGATCACGCTCCCTGGCAGTATCCCGTCATCATCGACAACATGATGAACCTGGAATTGCTGATGTGGGCGTCCCGCCACAGCGGCGACACGTCGTTCCGGCACATCGCGGTTACCCACGCGTTTACGACGATGCGCAACCACTACCGGCCGGACTACAGCTCGTACCACGTCGTCGACTACGACACCGTCACCGGCGCCGTCCTCAAACGCCAGACCGCGCAAGGGTACGCGGACAGCTCCGACTGGGCCCGCGGGCAGGCGTGGGGACTATATGGTTTTACGGCGATGTACCGCTGGACGCACGACCGGCGATTCCTCTCGCAGGCGACCCATATCGCAGACTTCATCCTGGCGCACATACCCGCGGACAGGGTGCCCTACTGGGACTACAGCGACCCGCGTATACCGGATACGTACCGGGACGCGTCCGCGGCCGCGGTCATGGCGTCGGCGCTGATCGAGCTGGCGGGTTATGTGCCGCCCGCCGAGGGCCGGCGTTACCTGGCGGCGGCGACCGCCGCGTTGCGCACACTGTCCTCGCCGTCTTATCGCTCGGCGTATGGCGCCAACGGCGGGTTCCTGCTCATGCACAGCGTCGGGAACATCCCGGCAAAGACCGAGATCGACGTGCCGCTGTCGTATGCGGATTATTACTTCGTGGAGGCGATGTTGCGCTACCGCGCATTGGGCGGATCAAACCGGTTTTAGAAATCCTGTAACTGCACATGCGCGCAGTCCGCCACTCGGTAGGGCGTCTTCGCGGAGTCCCCATGAATGACGACACGGTTGCGCAGAAAGGTGAGCCCGTCGACGCTGTGGGCGGAGAGCAGCCGGCCGTCGGGGGTGTCGAAATCGTTGTCCTCGATTCGGATGTTCCGGTGGACATAAGCGCCCGGCGCCGTCTTGCGGTTTTCGGGCGCGATGGCGATGACGTAGTCTCCGGGCGCGCAGCCGACAAAACGGTTGTGCCGGATGGTGACGTCGCGGACCGGGCCGGACTCATACCAGCTCAGGGCATCGTCGGCGATCAGGATCGCGTGCATACCGGTGTGATAAAAGGTGTTGTCCTCGATGAGGATTTTGCGGCGGGTAGTCACGAGTATGCCCCGGGTATCGGTACGCTCGAACCGGCTCCGCCGGACGGTTACCGCGGGCGTCCAGGTGATGTTTTCGACGCAATCGCCGGCGTGCACGGCGGCGGGCGGCGAAGCTGTAAGCCGGAGCCCGAATACGCGGGGGCTTTGGCGAATGACGCTTCGGACCACCGCGTAACCGGCGTAGCGTAACGTGTACGGGTCGACGTAGGCGATGCTGTCGCCGGGGAAAAAGGGCTGGAAGCCCCACGTCTGGGGGTGCATAAAACGGACGCTCAATACGTCGCCGGCCACGGCCGTTATGCGCAGGTGGGTGCCGTGGACGTTTACCGGGTCGTCGTGCGAGCCCGAGGTCAGACAACTGTCCAGGAGGATGCGCCCCCGGCAACCGGAAAAATGGAAACAATCCGCGAAGGCGCTGATGACCCGCCCGGAGCCGGGGCGCGGCGCGATGCGGACGCCGCGGAAATCGAGGTTCTCCGAGAACTGCGATACGATGCCCAGGCCATGCATATAGTACATGTCCACGTCCTCCAACGCGACGTCGCGGCTTTCGTCGATAAAGGCGCCGGCATTGTCGCGATAGGGATCGCGGATGGTCAGGATGTCGCCGGGATGCACGTCATGGAACGCGTAACCGGCTTGGGGGCTGGCGCGGAAGCGGACCATGGAGGGCCCCATGGCCGTCGCGCGGCTGCGCAAAAAAGGCCCGAACGACGCGTAACGAAGGTATTCGGTTGCTGGATCGAACGCAACGGCGTGGAAGCTCCGCGCTTCCCATCCCTCACCATACAAATGGATGCGGCCGGTGTCGTCGATCCAGAACCGGTCATCGGGATGGACCCACGCGTCGACGCTGTCCGGTGAGACCGAGCGGATCGTCATTTCGGTCATCGTGGGGCGCTCATAGTCGACCTGGATGTCCCGCAGACGGATGTCCCGGCAATGGAGAAACGCGAACGAGACCATCTTGCCATGCAGTACCAACAGCGTATGGCGACCTTCGATGGTTAGGTGGCGGGCGCCTTCCACGCAGAGGGCGATGGATTTTACTTTGGACAGGGTATCGTCTTCCGTGTCGTTGGAGATGTACAGCTCCTTTTGATCGGCGCCGGAGGGCCAGCAGTCGATCCGGCCGCCGGGCAGCTCCAGCACGCGGGCGCCCGTCCGGAGGCAGGTCCGGACCGCTGTCCGCAAGGCCGGGCTTGCGTTCTCGAAGGCGGGCGGGGGGACCATGACGACCGCATCCTGTGGCCACGGCAGGCGAAGACGGTATTGGGGAACGACGCGGATCTTGTCTATTTGCCCTTTGCAGTCGAGCCGCAACGGACCTCCGCCGAGAAATTTGTCTACGCCCAGCAGCCAGGGAGCGCCGTTGTACAGGTTGTCGGCGATGACGCTGTCGTGGCGCAGGACGCGGCATTGGTCGCCGTGGTAGGTGATGGATACCATGGCATCGCCCAGGTCGCGCGACAGTGAGCCGGGCAGGGAGATGGAGCCCTCCGCGCTGCCCGGCTCGTAGCGAAGGGTGACCGGGACCCGGCGGGAGAGGCGCGTATACGCATACGAGCGGGGGGATGTATCGCCGGGGCTATACACCGACATCGCGAAGCGCGGGTTGTCCCATTGCCGGAGCTCGATGCTGTCGCCTGTGCAGGTAAGGTCGCCGTCGGCGAGCACGAGCGAGCGATCGAGCCGCCACGCGCGCAACGCGTCCTGGCGCGACAGGAAGACCAGGGTCACGCGCCGGCCGTCCGTGCCGCGGAGCAGTACCGGGGACCGGGCGCGAATCACGGAGTCGCCGATCGCCACGACGGGGTCCACGCCGGGCAGCCGCTCGAAGAACAACGTCAGCGCCGAAGCGTCTTCGATACGCGCCAGCGGCTGGGCGGTGACATACCGCAAGGTAATCCCGCCGGCATGGAGGTTGAAGGGCAATATGGGCGCCGTCTGTCCCTTCATCAAAAAGGACGGGAAGGCGACGGTCTCCCCCGGCAACCGCAGCGTAAGGCGCACCCGTTTGTCGGGCATGTGTACCCGCACCTGGGTGTTGCACAGGAAGACATATCCCGAACCGTCCTTTTCGCGGACGATGTACCGGAGGCCGGCCGTGTCGTAGGGGTCACGTACCGGCCGCTCCGGCGGGACCACCGGCATGGCGGCCAGCGAAGAGCCGAAGTCGTCCAGGAACAGGTGTATCGTCTTGAGGTAGCGGTATGACGGGCGGGTATATCCGAACTCGCCGATGGGCGCCTGGAAGTCGTAGCTTTCCGGCAGCCCGGGCTCTTTCAGACCCGGCGTCTGGGTGCCCCCCCGGAACATATAGTACCCCACCATATTCATGCCGCGGCCAACCTGGTTCTGGAGGTGCGCCTCGACAACGGCGGGGTCCACCGTGAAGCGGTTGGCGTAGGTCATCTGGCTGCCGCAGCCCTGTTCGCAAAGACCGCGGGGATACTTGTCGAAATCGTAAAAAAGCTTACCGACGGCATCGGTCATGATCCACTGGTCGTTGCCGTACAGGAAGTCCATGGTGGCGCGCCCGCCGGCGGGCTCCCATCCCCGGTAGGGATAGGAGCCTTGCAGCGGGATGACCTCGGCCTGGTTGTCGTCGAACACCGTATTGGCGGTGACCGACCAGAATACCGGCCGGATATGGGCGTCCAGGGCCAGTTGTTTAAGGGTCGCGATATGACCGGGTTGACCGCTGGCGTACTCGTTCTCCAGCTGGACGCCGATCACCGGGCCGCCGTCCCCAAAGAACAGGCCGCGGGTCTGCCGGCCGATCTGGTCGAACAAGCCCTTTGCCTGCCGCAAATAAGCGGTATCATTGGTGCGCTTGCCTTGCATAGCCTGTATCCACGGGGGAAAGCCGCCGTTCAGCTGTTCGCCGTGGCTCCATGGCCCCATCCGCAGCCATACATACAAACCGGCGCGGCGACAGCATTCAATGAACCGGCGCAGGTCCCGGTTGCCCGTCCAGTCCCAATGGCCGGGCGCGGTTTCGTGCTCGTTCCAGAAGACGTAGGTCGCCACGACGGACAAGCCGGCGCTCTTCATGAGCCGGAGGGATTGTTCCCAGGCGGCCGGCGGCACCCGGTTGTAGTGCATCTCACCCATCAGGGGGTACCAGGGGACGCCGTCCTTTTCAAAATAGCGGTTGTTTACGGAGAGCGTTTCGCCATTGGGTCGCGTGCCCCGCATGGGCAACGGCGTGGGCGCGGCCGCCGGGGCGACCTGCCGGAGGTCGATCGTGACGGCTGTCTCCTGGGCGCCGGCGGCGAGCGCCAGGCATCCCAGGAGGCCGGTTAAAAGCATTTTCATGATCAATGCAGGGGCGCCGTTACGACCACCCAGGTGGCCGTGCTGCCGTCGGCGGCGACGATTTTGTAGGTGGCGGGTTTGCTGTAGTCTCCCGGGTCGCCGAGCTTCGGCGCCTCATCGACGGAATAGATGACAGCCGCGTCGGGGATGTTGGCATACCCCCATATGTGGGTCAACGTTACGTTGGGCACCTGGCTGGCCGGCAGGTTGCTCGGGTACGACGGGCTGGTATAGACGGTGTCGTTGGAGATGACTACGGTGTTGCCCAGCTGGACGACGTTGACGGTGACGCTGGTATCCGCCTGGGGCGTGCCCGGCAGGATGTACGTGGTGTCCAGCCAGCGGTATTCGTAATTGAAGCTGGTCATGGCGTCCAGGGAAGAGTTGCCTGCCTTGGGCAAACCCGCCTTTAGACAGCCGCCGAGGGCGAGGCACGAGGCGATCGCCAGGCAGGAGAGGAGATATGGGCGAAGAGCTTTCATCATTATTCGTTTAAAGGTTTTAATTCCAACCCGGGTTTTGCGTCAGCAACGGGTTGGCCTGTATCTGGGCGTAGGGCACGGGGAAGAAATACCGTTTCGGGGTGAAGAGCAGCGGCAGGTTGTTGAGCTCGTTCTTGGAGAACAGCGTGTAGCCGCGGCCGTCGATCGTGATGGCGACGCCATGGATGGGGCCGTTTAGCTCAGGAATGACATAGCCGCTGTTTTCATAGCCCGTTTTCAAGCCGCCCATCGTCTGCACGCCCCAGCGCAGCAGCGACCAGTAGCGGTCCCCGTTCTCGAGGATCATCTCGACGTTGCGCTCGCGTTTGTACGCGGTCCACAGGTCCGTTCCGGTCGCGGTAATGGTGTTGGTAAATCCGCCGTGCGCCTGGTAGGTCTTGGTGATGTAGGCCCGGGCGGTGGCCTCGTCGCCGAGGAGGATCGAGGCCTCGGCATAGTTCAGGTAGGCCTCTCCCAGGCGCAGGACGCTGTAGCAGAAGTTCACCGGGTCGCTGTACCAGAGCTTGTTGTCCTGGTAGATGTATTTACGGAAGATATAGGCGGTGGAGGTGCCTTCCGACAGGCAGCCGCCCGCGATGGGGGAATTGACGTTGGACACGTTCCCGCTGGTCCGGGTATAGATCGTGTTGCCGTAGTAGCGGGTACTGTCGTAGGCGATGGACGCATAGAAGCGCAGGTCGCGATGCTGGTACATCATCGTGTTGGCGTTGCCGCCGGTCTTCGCATACGTCGTCTGGTCCCAGGTCTTTTCGGCTCCGTCCGCGTCGGTGACCAGGTAGTCGTCGACGAGGTCCTGCGTGGGGGAGAAATTCTGCCAGCCTTCAAAGGTCTCCGCCAGCGGGAACAGGGCGGCGGCGGTTGGCGTGAGCTTACCGCCCGTCTCGGCAGAGTTGGGGACGAGTGATTGCATCGGCGTATTCTGGTACGAGGTGTTGGTCGACAGCTTGTCGAACACCATGATGTTCTCCGCGGAGGTGACCGCCGTGCTGTATTCGTTGAACAGGTTGGTGTAGCTGTCGAGGCTGTACTGGCCTTCGGCGAAGAGCTTGTTGCCCGCCTGGATCACCTGCTGGTAGTAACTGTCGTCGTTCAGGAAGGCGCCCGCCTGCAAGGCCACGCGCATCTTGAGCGCATAGGCCGCCCCGGTCGTCGCGCGCCCCCGGTCGTTGGTGGTGGGCAGCAGGGCAGCGGCGGAGTCGAGGTCGGACAGGATGAAGTCGTAGGTATCCTTGAGCGAAGACCGGGCGATGGCGAAGTTGCTGTCGGGGCTCAGGACGTTCCGGACGAGCTGGACGCCCCCGAAACGTTCCGCTTCGAGGAAGTAAATCGCGCTCCGGAGGAAATAGGCTTCCCCCGTCAGCGTGTTCTTCTCGATAGCCGTGAAGGACGTCGTCCGGAGGTTCAGGAGGGCCAGGTTGACGGCGCGGATGTTGGCGAAGTTGTCCCAGCCCTCGTCGGTGTACTTGTCGATCTGCCCGGTCTTCTCGCTTTCGAAGGAGCCGCCCCATGGTTCGTTCAACATGTCCTTGGTGAGGATGTCGTCGCTCCAGCGGGTCATAAAACTGCCGACGACGTTGGCGTAGCAGTTGAATATATACCCTTCGGCCAGGCTGTAGCTGCCCCAGACGTCGCTGGCGGTATAGGTATCCAGCGGTTTGGTGTCCATTACTTTGTTGCACGAGCCAAGGGCCAGCGCCAACAGCGGTATATAGAGATATATGCGTTTCATGAGCGGTGATTTTAGAAACCGACCCGTACCCCAAGGGAATAGGTCTTGTTTACGGGATAAAAGAAATTGTTGGCGTCGGCGAGCTCCGGGTCAAAATACTTTTTGCAGGGCGAGAACGTCAGCAGGTTGGTACCCGACACGAAGGCCGACAGCTCCTTGAATACGCCCGATTGCCGGATCGCCGGGATGCGCCGCAGGTCATAACCCAGCGACAGGCTCTTCAGCCGGAAATACTGGGTGTTGACCAGCCAGTAGCTGCTGTTCACATAGTTGTTCCCGTTGTTGAGCGCGGAGCTCCCTGCCCGGGGAAAAGCCGACTGGGTGTTGTATTGGTTCCAGTAGTCGAGCTGGAAGGCGAAATTGTACCGCTGGGTGCCGCCTTGCGCCTGGACGTATTGGCCCAGGTAGACGTCCTTTACGCCGGTGCCCTGGAAGAGCCCGTCCAGCGAGATACCCTTATAGCTGATGCCGAAGGTGATCCCGTACTGGAACAAGGGCGTGGACGATTTACCCAGGTTGCGATAGTCCTGCGCGTTGATCTGTCCGTCGCCGTTGGCGTCGAGGTACTGGACGTCTCCCAGCGTCAGGGCGGTGGAGGATATCCGGACCGGGTTGTTGAGGATCGACTGGTAGTTCTGGTACAATCCCATCGCATAGTACATGGCCCCATAATAAGACTGCGTGTATCCCTGTGCCCGTGTATACGGGTTCGTCAGGGTCACGCTGTCCTCATTGGAACGTTCCCACAGGTAGTTGAAGTAGGTGCAGTTAAAACCGAGATAGTACTTGATGGACCGGCCGATGTCGCCCTTATAGGTCAGGTTGAGGTCGATCCCCGCCTTGCGGGTGGCGGCGTTGGTCAGCACCTGCGGCAGACCCTGGCCGAGCGGATCGGTGTAGCTGAACTTGGGGCTGCCGAGGATGTTGGTCGTCCGGGTGAAGAAGTAGTTGAACTCGCCGGTCAGGTGGTGCTTGAGCGTGCTGAAGTCAAAACCCCAGTCGTAGGAACGCGTGGCATACCAGGTGATGTTCTGGTTGTCGAGCGTGAGGGCGCCTTCGCTGTACCCGTTCTCGAGGTTGCCGTTCGCCACGAAGACCTGGGTGTTGACGTTGTATTGCGGTATATAGGCGTATTTGGTGCCGCCCACCGAGCCCGTTGTCCCGATGGATCCCCGCAGCTTGAAGAAGTCGAAGATGTGCGTCAGGTAGCTTTGCACGTAAAAACGCTCCTTGGAAACGGCCCAGCCCAGGCTGACGGAGGGGAACAAACCGAAACGCTTGCCGGGCGGGAAATAATCCGAGCCGTCGTACCGGCCGGCCAGCTCTACGATATACCTGGAGTCATAGTCGTATTTCACGCGGCCTACGTATCCCACGTTGCCCCATTCGGTCGCCGAGCCGTTGTTTACCTGGGTGGACGCGTCACCGGCTGAAAGCAGGTCGATGGCGGTGGAGGGGAAGTTCCCGCGATACGCGCTGAACCACGAGTTGCTTCCCGCGCGGGTCACGGAAGCCGCCGTGGCCTGCAGGTTGTGCTTGCCAAAGCTGTGGCTGTAGTCCGCGTGGAATTCGACGTCATACGACCGCGTATTGCTCTCCTCTTGTGTCAGGGTGGGCGCCGGCGTGGGGTAGATGGTACCGTCGGCGTTGTATTGGGTGGCCAGCACGTTAAATATCTTGGAGGGGTTATAGGCGAGGTTGTAGTCGCCGATGGCCGTCAGCTTCAGCCCTTTTATCCAGGGCACGCTCCAGGCGAAGGTGAGTGTTCCGTCGTTATAGAATATCTCGTTCCTGCTGTATCCCGGCGAATATATCTCCGCCAGCGGGTCGTCCACGAAGCCGGCGAAGCTCCCGTCCTTGTTATAAGGCGGCTGCAGGGGGCTCTGGGCGACGATGTGGCTGAATATCGAGGCGGCGCCGGTCGGTGGTTGTGTTTGGTAGGAGAAATAGCCGTTGAGGCCAAGGGTCACGTCCAGGCCGATCTTGTCGAAAGACGAAACGATGTTGCTGCGGTAGGAAAAACGGTCCAGCTTTTCGCTGTTGTTGACATAGTTGCTGCCCTGGTTGAAGTAGCCGAGGCCGATATAGTACCGCGTCTGGGCGTTCCCCCCGGTAACGTCCACGTCATGCCGCTGCTGGAGCGCGTACTTCCGGAAGGTCGAGTGATACCAGTCGGTGTTCGGGTATTCGGCCGGGTCGAGGTTGTGCTGGATGGTGTCCAGTACGGCAGCGGAATAGACCGAATAGTTGCCATTGCCCAGGGCCTTGCTGACCGCGTTGGAGACCAGGGCCTTCTGGTACGAGTCCAGCAGCTTCGGAAAGAGGCTGGGCGTATTCCAGGCCATGTTGTTGGAATATGTGAGCTGCATTTTTCCCGCTTTGCCCTGCTTGGTCGTGACCAGCACGATACCCGCGGAAGCCTGGGCGCCGTAGACCGCGGTGGCCGCGGCGTCCTTCAGGAAGCTGATGTTGTCGATGTCGTTCATGTTGAGCGCGACGAAGGCGGTCTGGTCGCGGATAATGCCATCGATTACATACAGGGGCGCGGTTTGACCGATCAGCGGCTCTCCGCCCCGGATGGTCATGGAGGGGACCGAGCCGGGTTCGCCCCCGGCGGCATTGATCATCACGCCCGACACCCGGCCCTGTAGGGCGGATTGGATGTCCGTATACGGATCGTTCTTAAAGTCATCGGTCGTGATGGTGGAAACGGCGCTGGTGATCTTCTGGCGGGTATCCTTGCCATAGCCCACCACGATAATGTCTTCGGCCGCCTGTGTGGCGGATTTCAGGACGACGACCATGTTGTCCCTGGCGCGCGCCTCGGTGGTTTCCATGCCGACGTAGGAAATGACGAGCCGGACGGTGGAGTCGCCTAAGCTCAAGCTGAATTCGCCCTTTTCATTCGTGGCGACGCCCACCTGCGTACCCTTGATCAGGACGCTGGCGCCCGCGACGGGGCTCCCCTTGTCGTCGAGGACGCGGCCATGGATGTCCCGGAGCGGATGTGGCGCCGGCGGCGCGGGGGCGCCGGGCGGGGCCGCGGGTTTTATCAGGACATTGTTGTTCACGATCTCGTAGGTGAACGGTTGGCCCTTGAAACAAAGCTCGAGCACCTCACTGACCGAGGCGTCCCGGACATGGACGGTGACCGGCTTCAGCCCTTTGAGCCAGCCCTCGTTGTAAATGACCGAGACGCCGGTTTGCCGGGATATCTCGGTAAAAACCCTGGAAACGGGCGCGTCCGTCAGGGAAATGGACACTTTTTGGGCGAGCCCGGCCGCGGACGCCTGGAGGCAGAGCGCTAACAAATAAACCGAAGTCAGTTGCATAACAAGCGCAGTTTTGGTGGCAAGGGCACGCCCCGGGGAAGGGGCTTCCCTTTTTGGATGCAATCGCATAATTTTGTTTGGTTTTGGTTTAATGAACGTTGAGCCAATAGTCCAGCCGGAGACGCGTGAGACCGTTTCCGGCTTTCTTTTTTACCATAGGTGTCGATCGCAGGTGGCTAGGGTAGTACAATCAATTTTCGTCCGTCGATCTTGTAGTGATATATGTCATTTCCTTCCAGTAATTCCGTGAGCTGGCGGAGGCTGCTGTTGCGGCTGATCCGTCCGCCGTATTTCCCCGAGAAGTCGGTCACCCCGTAAACGATGTCGATGTCATACCACCGCGAGACTTCCCGCATCAGCGTTTTCAGGTCGGTATCGTCGAACATGAAATAGCCGGTTTTCCAGGCGATCGCCTTGTCTACGTCCGCATGGGCGTCGACCGAGATCGGCGACCCGGGCCGTACGATAGCCTGCTCCCCCGGCGCCAGTAACCGGTCCCTGCCGTCACGCGAGACGGAAACGGCCCCCTGTACGAGCGTGGTACGCAAGGCCTCTTCGTCGCTGTACGCCATCACGTCGAAGGAAGTGCCCAGCACGGATATATGCGTACCGTTCGCTTCCACGACAAAGGGATGCCGCTGATCGCGGGCGACGTCGAAGAACGCTTCACCGGTCAGCGTCACCTTCCGCTCCCCGCCGACGAAAGCCGTCGGGAAGGTGATGGAGGACGCGGCGTTCAACCAGACCCGCGAGCCATCCGGCAGGTCAAACTGGTATTGACCGCCCCTGGGCGTGGCAACCTTGTTGAGGAAAACGGCGTCCGTGGTGCCCTCGTAGACGAGGTGGCCGTTCCGGTTCACGATTCGAACGCTGCCCTGCTGGGCGATCGGACCGTTCCCGGTGCTATCGAGCACAACTTGCCGTCCGCCCGCCAGCGTCAGGATGGCTTTGTTGGTCCCCGGTGGTATGTCGGGGGCATGGAAGACGATGGCCGGCGGTGCGCTGGCGTGTCCCCTGCGGTCGCGCACCAGCCACGCACCCGCGCCGACCAGGAGTATGACCGCCGCGGCGGCGGCCCAGCGAAGGGGATGGATGGAAGCTTTGCGCGCGGGTTCCGGGGTCCGGATGACCTCGGTCAATCCCAACTGGTCGAAAACGATCGACATCGACCGTTGCGTGTCATACCGTTCCAGGAGCTCCCGCAACGCCGCCGCGATCGCCCTGCGGTCCAATGTAGCGTCCAGGATGCGCTCGCGCCCGGGCTCCGCCCGTACCCAGGCGTCGACCGCCTGTCGTTCTTCGTCCGTCAGGGACTGGCCGTCGGCCTGCCGGAACAAAAGACGGCCTATATATATGGCGCGGGAAATGGAATCGTCGGTCTGCATGTTCGGGTGATTACCGGTAGAACACCGCGATCGCGTTTTTGACCCACGCTTTTTTTAAAAAAAATAAAGTAACGTCTGACCGCCCAGGCGGCGCCTCAACAGCTGGAGGGATTTGTATTTCTGGTTACGGACCGTCTTTTCGGAAATATCCATCTTTTGGGCGATCTGCCCGATCGATAGCCCCTGTTCGAAACTGAGCAGGAAAACTTCGCGCATCTTGGCGGGCATTCCGGCCACCTGGACGTATATGGCCGCCAGGTGTTCCAGGCCGGCGATGTCGTCCTCTTCCTGTGCCGCCGCGGCCACTTTATGACGTTGCTCTTCCCGCATCCTGCTCCTTAAAACGTTGAGGCACCCGTTCCGGGTGACGGTATATAAAAAGCCTTTCAGCTCCGGGGCCGTCGGGTAGGTGCCCCTGTTCTTCCAGACCTTGATAAAGGTCTCCTGGACCACGTCCTCCGCGAGGGTGGTATCCCCCAGGTATTTCTCCGCGTACCGGCATAAGATAGGGAAGTAGGCGACAAAAAGCGCCCGGAAGGCCTCGGGGTCTCCCTGGGAGATGAGCCGCGCCAATTCCTCTTCATCGGATGTCAGCCTGGTGGACAAGGGATCGTCAGTTCACCGGCAATTTAAGTAACTTCAATCCAATGAGCCCCTTAAAATTCCGTATGGCCGGGATGTACGCTACAGTGCGCCCTACTCCACCATATTGACCAACACCCCTATCCCGTCGATCCGGATCGAAATCTTGTCGTGCCGCTGGAGAGTGAACGAATTGTCGGGGACGATACACGTGCCCGTCATGAGGTAGGCGCCGTGCGGGAAGGCGCACTCGCGGTAGAGGAACTCCACGAGCTCTTCGTGCTTGCGCTTCATCTTGTCGATGGTGATGCGGCCTTCGAAGACGCGTTCGCGCGCCCGCCCGATCGACATATAGATTTCGGTGGTGGGTGCGATGGGGCCGGGGGTGACGAGGATGCCGGGGCCGAGACCAGCGCAGCGTTCGTAGACCTTGGCCTGTGGCAGGTAGAGCGGGTTTTCGCCCTCGATGCTCCGGCTGCTCATGTCGTTACCGATGGTATAGCCGATTATTTTACCGCTGCTGGATATGACCAGGACGAGTTCCGGTTCGGGCACGTTCCAGGTGCTGTCCTTGCGGATACGGACGAAGTTCCCGTGACCGCTGACGCGCTGGGCCGTCGCCTTGAAGAAGAGCTCGGGGCGCTCGGCGTCGTATACTTTATCATAGAAAACGGACCCCCCGCTGTCCTTGCTCTCCTCCATCCGCGCGGCCTTGCTGCGGAGATAGGTGACGCCCGCGGCCCATACTTCCTGTGAACCGATGGGCGCGACGATGGGCTGCCCCTCCATCCACCTGGTGGAGCCGACGGCGGTCAGGTCCTTGATTTCATTTATCAGCGAAGCATAGAGCTCGTCCCGGTTGATATAGCGGTCCCAGTCTTTTTCTTTGGAAACATAGCAAGCTCCTTCGTGTTCCAGGAGAATGGCGTCGGCGGTCTTAAAAATGCGCATGGGGTTACTGTTGATTGGTTATGAAATGTAGCTCCGCGGTCGCGAGCAGATAGGCCCCGATGCCCTTGGGGTGGTCGCGGAGACGGTCCGCGGCTAGCCGGTACCGTGGGTCGCCGGTGGCCTGCCAAAGAAAGAGGAGGCTCCGGCCCGTCTTGATGTTGTCCAGGCTGAAGTCCTCCTCTTTATAGCTGCGGATGCTGCCATCCGTTCCGATGTATGGATCGATGGTATGCCGGATGTAGTGGACATA
>NZ_DATJIY010000080.1:0-11352 GCF_035492835.1 Dinghuibacter sp. | reverse complement strand
ATCTTTGGAGGGGCCAAATGCACCGGAGGCGGCGGCAATGATACGGGTGGCGGCGTCTGCTGTTTTTCCCGTACATCCGTCAGCGCAACGTCCGTGACCTGGAAATGTGTCTGAACACGATCCCTGTTCCACAGGTTTTGCAGGTACATTCCAGTCGACGCACCGGCCACCAGCACGAGGGTGGCAGACAGCGCCCACAACATTCTTTTGGTATAGCCCGTCCTCAGGGCATAAGAGCCGTACGATTTGTTCTTGCCATCGTACAATATGTCGAGAAAACTCGATTTCAGGACTTCATTGGGTTGCATACATCCCGGTTTTACCCGAAAATTCCGGTTTTCGGCGCCGGGAGAGCATGACTTTAAACATCCCTAACACTGATATTGGTCTATTATTTATAGATCCTCCCCTCCTTCATCACGAAGACAACCCTTCCCATGACATGGATATCCTGCAGGGGATCCCCATCCACCGCAATGATGTCCGCCAACTTCCCCTTGGCGATGCTCCCTGTCAATTCGGTAATACCAAGCAGGTCGGCAGCGTTTACCGTCGCCGACCGCAGGGCCTCCATCGGCGGCATACCCGCCTCCACCATATACTGGAACTCCAGGTAGTTCTTGCCATGGGCATAGACGCCAGCGTCGGTCCCAAACGCGATTTTGACCCCGGCTTTATAGGCGCGGCCAAACGTATGTTGGATCTGGGTCCCTACCTCTATGGCCTTACGGGCGATGACGGGAGGAAAGTAACCCGGTATCTTCGCCGAATCCGACACCGATTTCCCCGCGATCACCGTGGGTACGAGATACGTCCCGTGCTGCTTGGCCAGCTCGAAGTCCTCGTCGTTCATAAAAGTGCCGTGCTCGATCGAAGCGACGCCGCCGAGGATGGCCCGGCGTATGCCTTCCGCCCCGTGCGCGTGACAGGCCACCTTCAATCCATAATCTTTGGCCGTTTCCACTACCGCCTTGATCTCGTCGATGGTGAACTCCGCCCCCGAGCCGTTTTCACTCAAGTCCAACACCCCTCCGGTGGAGGCGATCTTGATCACGTCCGAACCGCGCTTGACCTGAAGCCGCACCGCCTTTACCAGCTCGTCCCTGCCGTCGGCCACGCCGTCATCGGGTCCCATCTTATGGTTAAAGGCGTCGTCCCTGAAGCCGACGGAGTTGTCCATATGACCGCCGCTCGCCGAAATGGCCCGGCCGGCCGTGAAAATCCGCGGACCATCGACCAGTCCCTGCGCCACCGCTTTCCTCAGGGAGATGTTCACCCCGCTGCCACCCAGATCGCGCACCGTGGTAAAACCCGCCATCAATGTCCGCCGCGCAAATACCGCAGCACGGTATGCGATGTCCGCGTCCGTGAGGATAAAGGTCTCCGCGATCTGGTTCTTGCTGAACTGCGACTCCAGGTGCACGTGACAGTCGATCAACCCCGGCATCACCGTCCTGTCCCTCAGGGACACCACCGTGTCCCCCGCCCCACCGCCGGTATAGCCCTGCTGTACGTCGACGATCTTCCCGCCTTCGACAACGATCGTCACCTGCGACCGGACCGCCGACGCCGTCACATCGATCATCTTACCGCATTGTATATACGTTTTCTGCGCAAGTAGGGGACCCGCCAGCAGCGCCAGCGCCAGGGAGAGGTAGAGCTTTATCATATGGGAGCGTGTTTGCTTCCTAAAATATAACAATATTCCTATATTGGTACGTAATTCACCCAACATGATCACTGAATACCGCACAACCGCCTTCACCAGGATACTTTACTCCGTCTTCGCCCTTTTCTTCCTGTTCATACTCGGCCTTATTCTCAGGCAAGCGCGCACGCCCGGCGCCGGGACTATCGTCGCGGTCATCGTATTCGTAGCGGCGGCGGCGTTTTTCGTTTACTACGCCTTCCGGCGGAAGGTGGAAGTAGGCGACGACTTCATCCGATATAACAATGGGTTTTCCCAAAAGGAAATTCAGCTTAGCGATATAAAAGGCTTTCGGATCACCGGTGACAAAAACAAATCCCTTCGCCTCGTGTCCGGGAGCGCAGGCGTAAAAGACCTTACTATCGGCGCCTATTCCGACTATTCCGGAGAACTAATGACCGCCATCCGGAGGAGCCTCAAAGACCTCGACGCATCCATCCTGGAACAGGAGACAAAAGCCGCCCTGAACGACGATCAGTATGGCGCCAACGAAGAAGAAAGGAAACGGACCCTCCGCCGGGCAAAGAACATAGCCGCGGTTTATAACTTTGGCAGTTTCGCATTCTTTCTCCTGCTTGTCTTTAGAGACATCAAATGGACAATCCTCATAGCCCTGCTCTACCCACTCGTTGGTCTTTATATCATGGCGACGAGCAAAGGGTTGATCCGCTTTTTCTCCAACACCAAAAAAAGCGTCATCCAGGCGCTCTTCGTAGGTATGATCATGCCTTCCATGATACTCCTGGTCCTGACCTTAAGCAATTACCAAGTGCTCCACTATAAGTCTGTCTGGCCCTTCGTGCTGACCGTAAGTATTGTTTTGGTGGCGCTGAACTATGCGTGCGGCTTCAATAGAGCCTTCGGACAGATCGGAGTCCAGTTGCTTGTCATGGCCTTTGCCGCTGTACCCTATAGCATCGGCGGCGTCATAGGCCTCAACGGCGCTCTCGACAAAACCCACCCCGAGGTGTACCCGGCGGCCGTCACCGGGCAACGCGTATCCCATGGCCGATCTACATCTTATTATCTAACCCTGAGTCCCTGGGGACCTATGACCGGCGCCTTCGAAACTTCCGTCGGCCGGCGCCTTTATAACGCAGTGAACCTTGGCGACACGGTCGAGGTGTCGCTCCACTCCGGCTGGCTGCACATACCCTGGTACCAGGTAACCCCCCGCCATGCAAATCCTTGAAACCAACCTGTTAAAAGGTCCCAATGCCTGGAGTCTCCTGCACGACCGATTGATCGTTATGCACGTAGCGCTCGACCCTGAGGAAGCAGCGTACGCCATAAAAGGTTCCCGGCTCCAACACGGCCTGAAAAAAACAGGCGTCGACGTCACGAACGGCTGGGCGGCGGCCCTTGCGCAGCTCACCATACAGCTGCAGCAGGCCGCGGGAGCATCCTGCGCCTTTAACTCCGCCATACACCTGCGGGAGGGGAGCGACGCCTACATCGTTTTCGAATACAGATTGAAACCGCTGGGGCTCATGGCGGGAGAAACCGCCATAAAGATGGCCGAGGCGTTGTTAGGCAACAAGCCCTTTGACTATGATGAAGTGCTTTTGGCCATGCAGCGGGTGTGGGCGACCGGACGGCTGGACGAATCGACCTCATTTTTGGTCAGGGAGGCGCAAAAACGGGGTATTCCCTGGATACGCCTCAATGATGCTTATCTGATTCAACTGGGTTACGGCGCGCGACAGCGAAGGATCGCAAAAACCGCTACGGATACCAGCAATATCGTGGGTCATCGTATTGCCGGTCAGAAAGACCATACCAAAGACCTGCTCGCATCCATGGACGTTCCCGTACCGCCCGGCCGTCTGATCTTCGAGATCACGCAGCTGGCCGAGGCCGTACGGCATGTCGGTTTCCCATTGGTCGTCAAACCGTCCGGCGGCAACAAAGGCAACGGTATCATCGTGGGGGTCATGGACTACGACGACGCAGTGTATGCCTTCCGAACCGCCAAAAAGGCGACGCGAACCGGCGCCATCATCGTCGAACGCTACGTCGCCGGTTCGGACTTCCGTCTCCTTGTGGTGGATTATAAATTCGTCGCCGCAGCCAAACGGGTGCCCCCCATGGTCACCGGGGATGGGCATTCGCCGGTCAAGGCTCTGATCCAGAAGATCAATAGCGACCCCAGGCGTGGCCCGGGCTACGCGCACCCGCTGACGGAGATAATCATCGACGATAACCTCCGTTACGCGCTGTCCAAGAACAACCTGAGCCTGGACTCCGTCCTGGACGCCGGTCAATCCTTTTTTTTGCGGTCCATCGCCAATACCAGTGCCGGCGGAACGTCGATGGACGCCACCGACCAGGTTCACCCCGAGAATGCTTTTCTGGCGGAACGGGTCGCCCGGATCATGGGTCTGAACGTATGCGGTATCGACATTATTTCCCCCGACATCGGCGTCCCCTACCACATGAACGATGCCTCAGTGATTGAAGTCAACTCCACCCCTGGGTTCCGGCTGCACATGGACCCCGCCGAAGGACAACCCAGAAACGCAGCCGCGGCGGTCATCGACATGCTTTTTCCGGAAGGGAGCCAGTTCCGCATACCCATTGCCGCGGTTTCGGGGACGGGTGACAACCGGCTGTGCTGTGACCTGATCGCCACGTTGTGGCGGGCTTGTGGCTACCGCACCGGTCGCGCCACCTCCGATGGTGTTTTTATCGATGATTTTGTCATCCGGAGAGGACCCGGCAACGACCAATCGTCGGTCAAGCTCCTGTTGAAGGACCCTTCGCCGGAGGCGGTAGTCATAGATTGCCCACCATCTGCCATCCTAACCGGAGGATTGGTTTTCCAGCACTGCGACATCGCAGTCGTCCCCTATCTGGGCGAGGATGCGCCGCCGGAGCTCGCCCGGGCCGTCGCTGTCCTTCCCGCGATCACCACGGTTGCCGGTCACGTTGTGTTGAATGCAGACGATCCCCGTACCCGTACGTTAGCGACGTCCGCCACCATCGTGTACACATCCGCGGGCGCCCCGGACGTATGGCTGCAAAAGCACCTCGAAAACGGTGCCGCCGCCGTCTACATGGAAGGGGACTATATCATTTTAGGGAAAAACGGCCTGTCTCACCGCCTCGCCTCCATCGCTCCGCACACCACCAGTGAGACTATCTTCAATCTCCTTTCTTTTGTCGCCGCGGGTTCGACGATGCCCGCATCGGAAGACCTTTTAAAATCCGTCCTCCAGACCGCTATACCGCGAATGCCCTGACGGCTTTCATCGCGTCCGCCATCAGGCAACCGGAAATAACCTGCAGCGTATGTTGCACATAATCGATCCTTATTCCGCGTCTGGCCGCGCTCTTCATGATGCCGCCCACGCCGGCGCCGATGGCATACTGTCCGGGCTTTACCTGCAGGGACAGGCAATACTCCAGTACAGTATCTATCGCATCCGACAGATACCTTATCCGGGCGGATCGCTGTAAGCCGAGCTCGGCCAATAACCCGGCGACAGCCGTCTCCCCCACGGTAGCCATGGACGCTGAAGAGCCCCTTTTACGAATGCGCCGGGGGATCGAGTTTATGGTCGCATCCGCAATCTTCCACAATTCCCTATAGAATTCATCGTCATAAGCCAGAGTCAGGTATTCCGAAAGCGTGGTGACAAACCAGTGGTTGTGCCCTCGTACCATCCCATGCATGACGGGATCCAGCAGCAGGTAACGCGCCCCGTTGATCACGGCCTGGAGCCATCGGGGATCGGGGTCGACCCGGTAAAGCCGGAGTAGCCCCAGCATTGCTTCTCCCGGGTAATACACCGAATAAAAGTCGGTGAACCGGCGCTCCTGTAAGACGTATATGGACGGGAACCTACCGGATGGCTCCTGCGTCCATA
Source organism: Dinghuibacter sp. (assembly GCF_035492835.1). Lineage (NCBI taxonomy): Bacteria > Pseudomonadati > Bacteroidota > Chitinophagia > Chitinophagales > Chitinophagaceae > Dinghuibacter > Dinghuibacter sp. Next base: position 5,775 of record NZ_DATJIY010000080.1, on the reverse strand, counting down.
TAATGAATTCCGCCAGTTGGCGCATCAGCCTCAGGTCACCCGTTTTACCCGTCAGGGCTTGCCGCTCCGTATACATAAGCAAGGCCAGCCCGGCGCCACCAAGCTTGGCTTCACCATTCACCGCTACTGCCGACAGATACCTGACGGTGGGATGGCTCTCAATAAACGTCTCAAGATAGTCAACGCCCTTGTCCAACAATTTCCGGGGAGGCTGCGTACCGGTCAGACGATACCACTGGAACAAGGCGTACAACGTACCCGCATGTCTCAGCAAATTATAGTCATTGCCGCTCTTCCCTGTACGCGGGTCGAACACGTAGTCGAACCGGCCCGAGACATGCAAATGCCGGATAAGATAATCCACACACGCCTGTCCGGCGTTATAGTACGTTTGATTGTCCATTTCAAAACCTAAGCAAAAAAAACGATAAATGCAAACGCGTGGCATCTTGCATAAACAAGAAAATAAAATTATATTAGTTTGCCTAACCATCACCACAATCGTCGTTTGTGACCATTCTCGAAACCGCCGTCTTCCAGGGTCCCAATGTATGGAGCGCCAGTCACCCAAAATTGATCGCCCTGCGTGTAGAGGCGGACATTCGGGCGTCGGGGGAGACCCTGCTACACCGGGGTCTCCGGCGTTTAGGTACCATCTATTCCCCGGACGAAACATGGGCTGGCCTGCTGGGGAAGATAGCGGCCAGCCTACAACAATCAGCCGGGTCGACGTGTAGCTTTTCTACGGCAGTCCTGTCGGATAAGGGACGGATCGCAGAAGTGGCCTTTGAGTATGAGCACCAGGGCATGGGCATGGCTGCCGGGCAGGCCTCTGTAAGGATCATGAAGTCGATTCTGGAAAAAGAGGAACCCAACCTGTCACACGAGATCCGGCTTTTGCAGGCACTAGCCGAATATGAAGGTCTCGACCAGCTGTCCAATTACCTCGTCGGAGAAGCCATACGCCGGGGCATTCCCTGGCTGACGCAAAGCACCGGTCCCCTCTTAATACTGGGTTACGGATCCAGGCAAAAAAGGATCCTTAGGTCTACAACCGATGGGACGAGTCTGTTGGGGTCAAAAATGGCGGGAAACAAATTCACGACGAAATTGCTCCTCCAATCCATGGGCATCCCCGTCCCTGAGGGGCGGTGCATCCGGGACCTGGAGGACCTGGCGGACGCACTCGAAATGACCGGTTACCCAGCCGTCATAAAGCCAGCCACCGGAAGCAAGGGCAGGGGCGTCAGTGCCGGGGTGACGGGTTATCGGGAGGCGATCAGGGCGTTCCATGCGGCCAAGCCTATTTCACGCAAGGGAGGTGTGGTCGTAGAAAAATTCGTTGCCGGGTCAGACTACAGGTTATTGGTCATAGGATTCAAGTTCATCGCCGCAACCAAACGGATCCCTCCCGTTGTCACGGGGGATGGTCAGGTGCCGATCAAGGCGCTCATCCACAGGCTCAATCGAGATCCCAGAAGGGGTCCTGGCCACTCAAAACCGTTGACCGACCTCGAGGTAGACGAAAACATGCTGTATTTGTTGGGCAAACAAGGGCTTACACCCGATTCGATACTGCCTGAGGGGCAATCCCTGACACTCCGGGCCATCGCCAACACCAGCGTCGGCGGAACTACCGAGGACGTCACGGATTTGGTTCACCCTGACAACGCCTTCCTGGCGGAAAGGATTGCGAAGATCATAGGGCTGAACATTTGTGGATTGGACTTTATATCACCGGATGTAAGCATCCCATACCATGCCAATAACGGCTCTATCATAGAAGTTAATTCCGGACCTGGCATCAGACTCCATATGGAACCCTCGGTGGGTCAGCCCAGGAACGTCGCGGCCACAGTGCTCGATATGCTTTTCCCTCCAGACGTACCTTCAGGCGTTCCGATTATTGTCGTCACATCGACGAGCGACCAACGGGGTTGCTGCGATTTGATCGCCGGCCTCGGGGAGCGGATGGGATATTGTATGGGATACGCTACTGCTAAGGGGATTTTTATCGGGGGCATTCCGGTTAGTAGGGAAAGCGCCTCCGGTTATAAGGCCTCCCACCTCTTGTTACGCGATCCCACGGTCGACGCCGTCGTCCTTGACTACCCGGCGTCGGAGGTCCTGGCCCGCGGCCTTGTCTTTCAATATTGCGACATCGGGATCGTTACCGACCTCGGAGATCGTCCTACCCAGGATTCAATCCGGGCGGCGACCGTTATCGCTTCCTGTGTATCGTCATCCGGTTTTGCCATACTGAATGCCGACGTCGATCCCATATATGACATGCATCAAACTGTGGCCGGCAATGTCGTATACATAACGGCCAATCCCGGTAACCCCCGGGTGATCAAACATAGTCAATCGGGCGGCCTGGTCATCACCCTCGAGGACGGTCATATCTTCGTTCGCCGCGACCACACCGCCAAAGAAGTGTCGGCAATACCGGACCATGTCTCACCCGCCGCAACGCTCGGGCTCCTCTCGTTCGTCGCCGTAGGCTCCGTTTGGAATGCAGACTTTGTTGTCATTAAAGACACAATCGAACGATTCCTACAAATCCACGATTAACAAAAAATAAATTTCATTCGCACTACTTGCATTCCGAAAAAAATGAAATTATATTTGGTTTACTAACTATTTTCTCCCGGTCACCCTTTTTTCTTCCCGTAAGTTTCACACCTTCCCCTGGAAGGCGATCAATCATATTGCCCAATCATTTTAAAGCTAACGTATATGAAGGAATTTTACCTCTTCGTTACCGTTTGTGGCGTATTTATGGTTTCCCTGATTAACCACGCGACTCCGGTTGCAGGACCGCATCACAACCGTTTGTCCGACACACTACCCGTCGGAACCGCTCCGGATCTCGAGTCGATGATTCCGGTAAATGAGGGAGATACATTTTCTGTCAGGGTCAACCTCCCTGGCGAGAAAAACCGCTCCATTTTAACCAATGGGCTGCGCGCACTGGGAGCAGGTACAGCCGCCTATGGCCTTATCCAGCACGAATCCGAAGGCGACAAGAAAATAGCGACGGTCGCCAGGCGGTCTTACGTATTGCCGGTGATCGGAACCGGCATGGCACTTTCCGCTGGTAAGCTCACCCATCTGGGAAAAGGCGTACACGCTTATCTCAAATATACTTTGTACGACAAGCACCTCGGTATCATATCCAATGGCGTCATACCCCTCAATGCCCGGTTGTTGAAGAAGGGACAGCCCGTGTTCACCGGTACCGCATTGCAGGACGGCTACCTGGAGGCTATGGTCGTCAGCAACGACCCCGTTGCACTCCCTATCAAGGCAACACCACTGGTCACCGTTGTGTCTGGCCCTATGGTTGCCATCGACCGAACGCTCCCGGGATTTGTATCCAATACCGGCAACCTCGTCGTGCGACCGACGGCGGACATGCCGGTGATGCGCCCCAAGCCCATTGCTCCTGTGTCTTTCTCCACTGTAGTCGGGGATATCCAACGCAGCGGCGTGAAGAGGACCCATGTACCGGCAATGGTGACTATTCCGGCGCCGCAAAATCCCCCTCTTCCGGAGAGCATCGGGAATAGTCCTGCAAAGCTCCCTCATACGCCGGCCAAGCCCATTTTCCATAGGTTCATTCCTTACTATGTACCCAAAAAGGAGGGCCCTGGCGACGAAGAAGGAGGAGGAGAAGGTGGCACAATAGGTCCCGATCCGAGAAACCTCGAGCTCTTTGACGAGGATGACGACGACGGAGACGACGACGATGGCGGCGGCGGTGGGGACGGTGGAGAGGGAGGCGGGGACGGCGGAGATCCCGGAAGCGGAGACAGCGACGATGACGATAGCGACGATGACGACGCCGATGACGATGACAGCGACGATGACGACGAAGAGACCGAGGAGGACGTCTTGGAATATGGCGATGAAGAGGATTCGGGCGATGGAGATGCGCCAGGCGGTGATCCACGCTTTTCAGCCCCGGATATATACTATAAATGCGACCTTAGGGATCAATGGGAAGCATATCCAAAGAGCCGTAGAAAGATACCCGGGACCGGATTGTACGTCGGCGTCAATTATATGATCGCAGAAGTGGTTAGTACACCGGAGCTCATTGACCTGCCCGGAGGAGGATGGGCAATAATGGTTGCCACCGCGAACTCTCCTTTTATCGCAAGCATATTACCACCGCTTCCTAATCCCGGGCCGTGTACCGTCACCATGGGTTGCAATGTGACGGAAACTGTGTATACTTACAACAGCGCAGGGGTATTGGTTAGCACTTCACTGCCGTTCCAATATGAATCTTTTTTTGTACTTCCCCCTGCACCGAAATTAGTACCTTAAACGCTATGAAACGGAAGCCTATTATAAAGGAATCACGTGTACACGAAGTCAACCAAATACCTTTTAAGGATGCGGTTTGGCACGTAAAAAATGAGCAAAGAGGCATAGCGGACGAGGAAATGGCCGGGAAATTGGGGATTTCCACGGAGCTCTTCACTTCCTACCTGGACGGAAGCGAGCTACCCCCCGACGACTTGTCCCCCAGGCTTCTTGACGCCTATCAGATCGGTATCCACCGCATTTCAGGTACCGTATCCGCCAGGCCCCACCGCCAGCCCCCATCGCCTCCGGCGAAATAGCATTATTATACATATATCAAAAAGGACCGCCCTGTGAGCGGTCTTTTTTCTTTATACCGTTAAAACACCCTTGTACCCCCCTCCCCCGGTCCGTAGCTTGGTATCGTCATCCAATGCCCACCTTTATGCATGTCTCTAACCGCCTGGCGATACTGTGCGCGGGCTTAATATTGCTATGGGCCAACGGGGCGGCGGCGCAGGGCATACGGGCGTTCAACGGCAACGTCGATAACGTGCTGGCCTCCGAAGGCAACACCTACCACGATATGTTCAAGGCCTCCCTGATATATGCCCACAAAAAAGGGTTGTCGATCGGCCTCAGCTATGGGTACTGGAAAGAGACCGACCTGCTCCAATACTCCATGAATACCGGCTTGATGTATAGATTTTTCCCGCGTTTTCTCGGGAACTACTATAACGTGTCAAGACCCAGGGACTCCCGCTCGAAAGGACAGCTCGTCTTTATGTTCTCTCCCCTGTTGACCTGCAAGATCAGCAGACGGAACTACGTCTACCAGGAGATCGAGCCGTTCTATCTTGGCACGCCCAATTCGGTCTTCTGCCGGTATAAAAGCTCTTTCACCCTGGGCACCACCTTTACGGTGTCTCCGAGGGGGACATTCAATAACGTCGCTACGGTCAGAAACCGATCCCAGCAAGTATTCATGCTGGCGCTGAATATAAAGGACTTCAACTTTACGATGTACGACGACTACTTTACGTGGTTTACGGAAAAACTCCAGCTGGGCGACAACTGGGATCGCTTTTTTACCGGCGGCGGATTCGTGCGCTATCGGGTAAACAGCGAGCTGACCCTGCATATTTACTCCGAGGTGTACACGGGGATAAACCGCGCCATCCCGTTTCTGTACCCCGATATCATCAGCTATAAGCCCAAAAAGAGAGGCTGGCTGTTAAAGAACTATGCCAACCAGGACCTCGGGCAGGAGTTCTTTAATACGTCCTGGTTTGTCCTGGAGGCAAGCTACTCCAGCTTTTTGGCTACCTTCTCCGCTCCAAGGGTCTTTTCTGGCTGCAACACTACCAGGATCGCTATCAGATAAAACTAAAGCTGACCACCACGCCTTATAGTCCGGAAGACACCATCTATGGCTACCTGGAGATCGTCCGATCTCCCTCC
>NZ_DATJIY010000079.1:0-2236 GCF_035492835.1 Dinghuibacter sp. | reverse complement strand
CGGCCCCGTCGACCAACCCGGCGTCCCCGGCGTCAACAACGACCCGCCCACCACGGACCAGCTGATCGCCGACGGCTGGGGCTACGCCTTTATCAACCCCGCCAGCATCCAGGCCGACAACGGCGCCGGTCTTACCAAGGGCATCATCGGCCTGGTGAACAAGGGCCAGTTCCGCAAACCCGACGACTGGGGCGCTCTCCGCGCCTGGGCCTGGGGCGCCGCCCGCGGCCTCGACTACCTGGAGACGAGCGAGCCTGGCGTGGATGCCAAACACGTCGGTATCGAGGGTGTAAGCCGGTATGGAAAGGCGGCGCTGGTTACGCTCGCCTTCGAGCCCCGTTTTGCCATGGGGCTGATCGGCTCCTCCGGCGAAGGCGGCGCCAAGATCAACCGCCGCAACTGGGGCGAGGCCGTCGAAAGCCTGACCGGTGGGGAATACTACTGGATGGCGGGGAACTTTATGAAGTATGGCGCCGAAGCGCCCCACCGGATGACCGCGTGCGATCTCCCCGTCGACGCCCACGAGCTCATCGCCCTTTGCGCCCCGCGGCTCGTCTTTATCAGCTATGGCATCCCGGAAAAGGGCGACGCCAAATGGCTCGACCACCAGGGCAGCTATATGGCCGCTGTGGCCGCCGGCCCGGTTTTCAAATTACTCAACGCAAAAGACCTGGGTGTGTCGAACGACTATACAACCGAAAGGATGCCCCCTGTGAATACGCCCTTGCTGGACGGCCAGCTGGCCTGGCGTCAACACGACCAGGGCCACCAGGACCAGGCAAACGTAAAGTGGTTCCTGAAATGGGCGGACAAGAACATCAGGCCCGCGCCGTCTCGGTAATCGCTCTGACCAGCCGGTCCAGGTCATCCTTTGTAGTGTATACGTGCGGCGTAATCCGCACGCAACTTATGTTTTCCCAAACAATACCGACCGCATGGATCTTATAGTCATTAAACAACTTCGAGTTCAACTCCCCCGGCGTAAGCCCATCCACGGTCACCCCGCAGATCGCGCAGGAATATTCGGGTTTTAATGACGTATGAATGCGGACCCGCGGCAGCCCGACCACCTGTGTTGCCCAGTAGTCCTTTAAAAAGCGGATGCGCTCCTCCTTGACCTTTGGCCCGATGCCGTTATGGAAGTTGATGGCCTCGCCTACGCCCTGTTCCAGCGGAAAGCTCCTCGTGCCCAGGGATTCGAACTTGCGGATGTCCCCGTCCTGTGGTTTGTCCGCACTCAACAACGTCCAGACGCGCCGGATATTTTCCTTTTTGATCCACAACATTCCCGTGCCGATCGGCGCGCTCAGGAATTTGTGGAGTGACGTGCCAAAATAGTCGCAGCCGAGGTCTTTAACAGAAAAATCCAGCAGCCCGAACGCATGCGCGCTGTCGCAAATGACCTGGACCCCGTGCCGGTGCGCCATGTCCGCGATCTTGCGGACGGGCATGATCTGGCCGACCCAGTTGATGATGTGCGTGACGTGAATGACCTTGGTGCGGTGCGTGATAGCGCGTTCATAGGCGTCGACGATGGCCGCATCGTCCTCGATGGGAAAGTCGAAGCTGATCTGTTTATACCGGATGCCGTCGCGCGCCGCCCGTTGCTTCCAGGCGTTGACCATATTGTGGTAGTCCTGCTTCGTCCCGATGACCTCGTCCCCCTTTTTGAGGTCCAGCCCGAAGATCACGGTGTTCAGCGCCTCGGTGGCGTTCCGGTTGATCGCGATCTCGTCCGGGTCGCAGCCCGCCAGCTCCGCCAGTTTTTTGCGCAGCGGTTCACGACCCTTGTCCATGACGCCCCACATATAGTAAGACGGACCCTGGTTGGCCATTTTGTTGTAACGCTCCACCGCCTCCTGGACCACCCGCGGAGACGGGCTCACCCCGCCGTTGTTGAGGTTGACCATCTCGGAGCTCACCGTATAGGATTGCTGGATGACGTTCCAAAAGGTTTCGTCCCGGGCGATGTCGGCCGGGCTGAGGTGCCGGACGCGCTCAGCGGCTGCCGCAAAACCGGCTGCGTGCATATGCTCGAAAAGACTCGTGGCGGAAAAAGCGCAGGTCAATAGACCCGCCTGTCGGAGGAAGCTGCGGCGGTCAGACATATCAGAGGTTGTAAGGTTAAATTAATCAATTATTAAGATATTTTTTACCCCGCGCCGGTATTTTCCAGGAAAAACCAAATCGTTATGCTTTGCCATGTGTTCCTCTTCGCTTCGGCCGTATTGATGGC
>NZ_DATJIY010000078.1:0-15682 GCF_035492835.1 Dinghuibacter sp. | reverse complement strand
AAGAGAAGGTAAAACATGGCTATACTTTTAGGATAATACAAAACAAACGCTTCTTCGGGAATCAAAGTATGAAATTGGATGAACTACCGGATATATGACGCCAACACCCCGAAATAAGTTACCGCACCATAAATACCGCGCGAAAGGGAAAAGGTTACATACGGGAAGCCAGAATGGTCGTTCGTCGAAAAAGGCTGGATGGGCGTGGGTTTTATGCCTATTTTAGGATCATGATCAGTTGGATCTTCTGGGGCGGGTACTTCCTGTATGAATGGCTGGCGAACGCGGCGATGGACTCGATGTATGGGAACGATTTCATACAGGCGTGTTTGTACACCTCGATAACTTTCGTAGCCGCCTGGATAACTTTGCACTGGATCATCCTGCGGTATTTCCTGCCGGTGCGGCGGAAGGGCGCCTGGTGGATACTTGCGGCGAGCGTGGTCGCGTTTACCCTGGCCCGGCGGATTTTCAGCTACTATATCGTGTACAAGCATTTCCGGCCGGAATATTATCATGTCGTCCCCTATTTCTATTTCCCCAAGATATTGGGCGAAGGCGTATGGATGTACCTCGTGATCGGCGGGAGCATCATGCTGTACTTCATGAAAGCCTGGTACGAGCAGCAGCGGCTGGCCGAGTCGCTGAAGAGGGAGAAGGCGGTGGCGCAGCTCGAGCTGCTTAAGTCGCAGGTGCACCCGCATTTTATCTTCAATACGCTCAACAACATCTATTCGCTGTCGCTCCACCGGGACCCGCGGACGCCGGACCTGATCCACCGGCTGTCGTCGCTGCTCAGCTATATGCTCTACGAGAGCAAGGACACGGTCATCCCGGTCGCCAAGGAGATTGAGTACATCTCAAACTACGTGGAGCTGCAAAAGATCCGCTACAGCGACCGGCTGGACGTCAGCGTGAATATCTTCGGGTCGCTGGAGAGCTTTTATGTGACGCCGCTGTTGCTGCTGCCGCTGATGGAGAACTGTTTCAAGCACGGGGTCAGCAACGAGGTCGAGAACAGCTGGATCAGGATGGACGTGGAGCGGACGGGGGAATGGCTGGCGGTCAAGCTCGAGAACAGCCGGGCGGCGGCGAACGGGCACGCGGTGGCGGAGAATGGCGGGATCGGGTTGACGAATGTCCGGCACCGCCTCGAGATCCTCTACCCCGGGGAACATGAATTCAAAACGATGAGCGAGGAGCAGTCGTTCCTGGCGGTGCTTCGCATCAAAAACCAAAGGAAATGAAGACAACGTGCCTGATCGCCGATGACGAGCCGCTGGCGCGGGAGCTGCTGGCGGGGTATGTGGGCAACCTGGAGGACCTGGAGCTGAAGGGGGTCTGCAAGAATGCGATGGAGACCTTTGCCTTTTTGCAGCGGCAGCCGGTGCAGCTGCTCTTCCTGGACATACAGATGCCGCAGGTGACGGGGCTGGACCTGATCCGGTCGCTCCACGAGCGGCCGAGCATCATCATCACCACGGCCTACCGGGAATTCGCGGCCGACGGGTTCGAGCTCGAGGTGCTGGACTATTTGGTCAAACCGATTTCCTTCGACCGGTTTTTGAAATCGGTGAGCCGTTTTTACCACTATCATCAACGGCCAAGGCCAACCGAAACGGCCCCGGAAGAGAACGCCTGGGACAAGGCATATATGTACTGCAAGGTCAACCGCGACCTGGTCCGGATCTACCTCAAGGACATCCTCTATATCGAAAGCATCAAGGATTACGTGCGGATCGTCACGGCCGCGCAGCCATACGTGACCTACCAGCGGATCGGATATATGGAGGAAAAACTGCCGTCGGACCGGTTCCTGCGGATCCACAAGTCGTTTATTGTTTCACTGGAACACATAGACAGCTATAACGCCGATTCGGTTACCGTCGCCAGCCACGCGCTACCGGTGGGACGCAACTACAAGGAGGCCTTCCGGCGGGTGTTGTCGATATGAGACGGCCGCTCTTGTCGATATGAGACGCCGACTTGTCTCAAACTTTCATTATTTTTAAGAGGATGCTTAAACCCTGGGGGCGTGCGAGCCCTCAAAGGCATCATTACTCGAATGTTAACCCAAAAATTACACTCATGAAGAAATTGTTGCATGTGTCTCTCGTGGCCATCGTTGTCGCGTTGGTTGGTATCTCCGGTTGTTCGAAAGGGTCCAAGGGGGATACGGGCGCACAAGGTCCCGCGGGGCCGGATAGCGTGTACCATTCGCCGTGGGCGCAGCTGAGCGCGACCGGTACCATCGTTGGTTCGGACAGCCTGTATTACGAGGACTTCAGCGCCAGCGTTATCACGCAACGGATATTGGATAGCGGTATCGTGATGGGTTTTGTAGGCCTGGTCAACGGGAGCACGGTGACGGATATCGCCAGCGCCTCCGATGAAGGACTGACGACCGATGCGTTCGTGGGCGGCGTCGAGGTGGACGCCAATTACAACTTTACCACCAACGCGGCATTCCCCTTCGTGTACCGCTACGTCGTCATCCCCGGCTCGGCGCTGGTTACGGATGGAGCGTTCCAGGGGCTCTCGAAGGAGACGATCAAGAAGATGAATTACGCGGATTTGAATAAGCTGCTGGGGAATACCCTGAGCATCCAAACGAATTGATCGCGGCGCGCGCCGAGCCTCGCGGCACGCCGGCAACGCACGAAACCCGCGCCGCCGGGCCGCATGAAAAAGCCCGCCACTCACGTGGCGGGCTTAAATGTAGTGTACGGGTTACTGTGCGTATAGGAAATCGGACCTCCGCGGAACAAGCCGCGGAACGGCAGCAATACCCCACCCTTATGAATGGGCCGTCGGTAATCGGTTAATTCAGCTCGATGGGGGCGTTGAGACGGCAGACGGTCTCGACTTCCCCAAAGGGCTCTATGAAGGGCTTTGCGCCCTGGGTCAGGTACAGGTCCCGGTACGGGTTGCCCTGACGATTGTTGATCATGATGACACGGGATTCCACCCTACCCTCACGCACGTGGCAAAGGTCGAGGAGGGAAATGTCTCCCTGGACTCCGAACCAACGTTCGAGGATCGCTTCGGGGTGACTGACAATCAAGAGTTCCAATTTTTCCTGGTGCATAGCTCCTTATTGACGGGTACAAAGATAAATCGGTTTAGCCTCCCCTCTAATAGTGAAGGGCGTGCATTCTGCGTCCTTAATGACTAAGCGATTGTGTAGTCGATCCGCTACAACCAGAAAACGTAGCAATGAGATTCGGTATCATTTCGTAGTCATTGGATTTATCGATAACGTAGTCCGCGCCTTTTTCACGACAGAGGACCACATATGTCGGATTGATTTGGTTGCTGATCATGACCACGCCCGCGCAAGGCCAGGCGATCTTTATGTGCCCCAACAGCTCTATGCCGCTGCCGTCGGGGAGGTGTATGTCCAGCAAAACCACGTCAACGATCCGCGTTTCCAGGACGGCCACCGCTTCTCCACAGCAACCAGCCGTCAGCACCTCCCTAACTCCTTCCAGCTCTTCCAGTTGTGCTTTCAGCCTGTCGACAATGGGTCGGTAATCGTCCACCACCAGTATCGTTAAACAACGCTCAGACATTTCAGAGGTTATATAAGACAAGGTAGTTGGTTCGGATTGACCCCAAAATAGGGAAAATTATCTCAATTGTGTAGTATATACTTTACGGAAAAAGGACGGGCGGCGGCAAAAGCCGCAGCGCAAACGGTTGCGCGCCGCGAAGGACGGCGCAAAACGAGGCGCGGCGGATGGGGAGAGGCGGCGCGAAACGGGGCGCGGCGGCTCTCAGGACGGCACCAGCCGATGCTCCAGCGCATACAATATCAGGTCCGCGTTGGTCTTGGCGTTGAGCTTGGTGAGGATGCGGGACCGGTAGGTGCTGATGGTGGTCGGGCTGAGCGACAGCATCTGCGCGATCTCGGTGATCGAACGGCCGACCGCGATCAGCTTGAGGACGTCGAACTCCCGGTCGGACAGCTGCTCGTGCGGGAGGCGGTCGTCGTCGAGGTCGAGGGTGGAGGCGAGTTTTTCGGCGACCGATGGGGAGATGTATTTTTTTCCGAGGAGGACGCGCTGGATCGCGCCTACCAGCTCTTCGGACGCGGCGTCCTTGGACAGGTAGCCCGCGGCGCCGGCCTTCAGGACGCGGATCGCGTACTGTTCCTCCGGGTGGATGCTAAGGATGAGCACGGGCAGCTTGGGTTGCTGTTGCTTGAGCTGGTGCAAGGCGTCCAGCCCGCTCCGCCCGGGCATGGACAGGTCGGTGATGACGATATCCCAGGGGTCGGCCATGGCCTGGCGGACCAGGGACTCGGCGTCGCCGACCTCCTCTATATGCGCTGAGGGAAAGGCTTCGAGGATAATCTGTCTTAACCCTTTCCGGACTACGGTATGATCGTCCGCGATAAGTATCCGCATCATAAAACGTTATATAATGGCTTCTTCGAGGTTCGTCATTACGGGGATGGTCACGCCAATGGTCGTGCCCTTCCCGGGTTCGGATGTCCAGGTGCACTGACCGCCCAGCATCAAGGCCCGCTCTTTCATCCCCAGCAATCCAAGCGTCTTCCCGGTGCCTATGATCTGGTGTACGTCAAAACCGGTGCCGTCATCGCTGACGGTAAGGGCCACCTTATCGGGTTCCATGTACAGGGCCGCCGACACCCGCGTCGCGCGGGCGTGTCGGGCGACGTTGGTCAGGGACTCCTGGAAAATACGAAAAAGACCCGTCGCCACGCCCTGGGGCAGCAAATAGCGCGGCCCCAGTATGTCGACGGAGCAGGCGATCCCCGACCGCTCCGCAAAGAGTTTGGCGTGCCACTGCAGGGCTTCGGACAAACCCAGGTCGTCCAGGATGGCCGGCCGCAGCTCCGCGGCCAGCCGGCGGACGGTGCCGACCGTGGCGTCCAATAACGACAGGATGTCCCGGATCTTTTCGCGCGCCGCGGGGGAGTTGAGATCCGTTTTTTTGTTCAGCCAGGACACGTCCATCTTCAAACCGGTGAGCTGCTGCCCCAGTTCGTCGTGGATTTCCCGGGCCATCGAGGTCCGCTCCTCTTCCCGCACGTCCTGGAGGTGGGAGGCCAGCAACCGCAGCTCTTCGTGGGAGACCCTCAGGGCCTCTTCGGCGGCCTTGCTTTCGGTGACGTCCCGGAGGTTGGTGACGATCGCCCGGACGCTCTCGTCGGTCAGCAGGTTGATGATGGTGCCCTCCAGGCAGATATACCTGCCTTCCCGGTGGAGGGTGCGGAAAGACAGCGGGTATGTTTTCCCGGGGTGCACCAGCACCAGGTCCAACAGGCGTTGAAAGGATTCCATGTCGTCCGGGTGGGTATAGCCGACGATGCCGCGCAGGCGGCGCTCTTCAGTGGTCCAGCCGGTGTAACGTTCCGACGCGGGGCTGCGGTATATGGGAAGGAAGTGTTCGTCCAAAAGGGTAATGATCTCGGTGCTGTTTTCGATGAGCTTGCGGAAACGGCGTTCCTCGAAGCCGAGACTTTCCTCCCGCTTGCCAAACCATCGGTGTAAAAAACCAGCCCCCATGGGGGACAAAATAGGGTTTCTTTGTCAGGGTTGCAAGTGCGCGGCGCGCGGGGGGCCGGTCGCGGCGCGTCAGGGTTGCAAGCTCACGACCTCGTTGATCGTAAGGGCCACGATCACGGTGTTGAACAAAAAGGACAATAGCCCCTGGAAAAGCGCCCATTTCCGTATACTGTGGGAAGTGATGGCGATGTCCGACACCTGGAAGGTCATGCCGATCACAAAGGAGAAATAGGCGAAATCCACATAGTTGGGCGGCTGGCTCCCCGGAATGTCTAATCCCCCGCACTTTTCGTCCGGGTTATTGGGATGGTCGCCGTAATAGTCGTGGGCGTATTTGAAGGTAAAGATGGTATGGAGGATGATCCAGGACAGGACGACCCCGCTGAGGTAGATGCCGGCTTCCGCGCCCTTGGGGAGCAGCCAGCCCTTCTTGTGGTTCAGCAGGTCCAGCACGGCGATCAGGCTGGTGATACAGGCGGCAATGACCAGGACGAACACGATCCCCCGGCTGGAGTCCTGCCGCCGGGCCAGGAGCCTTATCTGTTGCGGATCGGTGGTAGCCCAGGTGATAAGGATGATGGTCAGGACGCAGATGCAATAACAGTCCCAACCCAGCATGACGCGCGTCAGCCACTCCATGTGGATGCCCGCCAGGACGAAGTTCATCGCCAGGGCGAAAACCACGCCGATGATGAGGCGGGTGACGGAACGGAGGTGGTTCAGCCAGTGGATGATTTTATGCGAAAGAGGTTCCTTGTGCATGCGTCAAATGTAGGCTTATCTTTGCGTTTCATGAAACAACGTATCCTTTTGATACTGGCCACGGCGTTCTTCTGCTCGCTTTTTATCTCCCCCATGGATAAGGCGCCGGTGGTGATGAACATTTGTACCGGGGCGCTGTGCGTTTGGAGCCTGGTGCTGGCGGGGCGGTTGCGGTATGGATGGGCGTCGTTGATCTTGTTTGCGTGGACGGTGGTGTCGGCTTTGCTCTCGCACCATACGTCGGAGGGATGGTCGTATGTGGCGTTGCGGTTGCCGTTGCTGGCGTTTCCGTTGTCGGTGGGGAGGCTGAGGATCAGCGAAAAAACGCGCGCGGACGTACTGCGTTCCTACGCGGTGGTCGTGGTTTTGGGTTGTCTCGCGTGTTTCGGGTATGCCCTGGCGCGGGCCATCCGGCTGGGCGACACGTCCTGGCTGTACGACGATGCGCTGACGGAGCTGAGCTCGGTGCAGTCCGTGTACGTCGCCGTTATGGTGGCGATAGCGGTGTTCATCATGCTCGTCCAGCGGCGCCCGTGGATGTACCCGTGCATCGCCTTCCTGCTGGTCTTTCATGTTATGCTGGCCAGCCGGATCGGTTTGGTTAGCCTATATGGGCTGATGCTGGTGGCGGGGATATACGAGCTGGGGGTGCGGCGTAAGCAATGGGGCCGTGTGGCCGCGGTGGCGGGGGCGCTGGCCGCCTGTGGCGTCGCGTTTGTATTTCTTTTCCCCAAAACGCTCAACCGCTTCCGCGAGCTGAAATATACGCAGTACGACTTCACCCACCAGGGCGTCGAGAGCCACTACGACATGCCGGTGACGGCGGATCAGTGGAACGGGGCGAACATACGGTTGGCGGTGTGGAAGTGTGCGGCAACGGTTTGCGAACGCCATTTCTGGACGGGGGTGCCGGTGGGGGACAAAAAGGATTCGCTGGTGCAAAGCTACCGGGACGTAGGGTTCACGTTTGCGGCGACGAGCCGGCGGAATACGCACAATACTTACCTGGAGGCGTGGTTGTCGTATGGGGCGATCGGGGCGGCGCTGTTTATCGCCGGATTCGTGGTCGTGCCGCTGATAAAAGCGCGCGGCCTGGGACGCATCGTCGTCGCGCTGCTCGCGGTGGCGATGATCACCGAAACCTACCTTGATCGCAGCGTCGGTTGCGTCCTGCTTTGCTTCTGGATCAGCTTCGTGCTCAGTGATTGTCCTCCATATACAAATCCACGGCCCGGGCCGTATCCCCGAAGTACACCAGCTCCCCGTGACGCATAAACGCCGTGCGCCCGCAATACTTGCGGATCACGTCCATCGAGTGGCTCACGAGGATCACGGTCTTGCCGCTGATCCAGCTGGATTCGAAGACCTTGATGGCTTTTTCCTGGAACTTCAGGTCGCCGACGGCGAAGATTTCGTCGAGGAACATCACGTCGGCGCCGGCGTGGACGGCAATCGAAAAGCCCAGGCGGGCGACCATGCCGGAGGAGAAAAAGATAATCTTCGTGTCCACGAACTCGCGCAATTCCGCGAAATCGACGATGGTGTCGAAGATCGCGTCGATCTCCTGGATGCGCAAACCCAGTACAGAGGCGGAGATATAGATGTTCTCACGGGCGGTAAGGGCGTGGCTCATCCCGACCCCAAGGTTTAACAACAGCGTGTGGCCATTGATCTGCACCGTACCGCTCGTGGGGGGATAGACGCCGGCCAGCACCTTGACGAGGGTGGACTTCCCGCTGCCGTTGCGGCCGATGAGCCCGATGCACTCACCCTTATAGACCTCCATGTCCATGGGCTTGACCGCCTCGAAACGCTTTACCCGCGGGGGATTGAACAGGTTGAACAACCGGTGCTTCACCGTGTTGTGACTATCCTCCGAAATGCGAAAAACCTTGCTGATACCGGTAGCCCGGATGGCGATTTCTTTGTCGATGCTCATAATTTCTCTGAGGCCTTTGCGCCCAGCTTGCCGAGCAAAGTTACGCCTAAGACCAGCAATACCCCCGCATAGAGGAGGTCGAGGGCCAGGAGGCGGTAGTCGGGCGGCTGGTGGAACATAAGGGTCCGCCTGGCGTTGATGATGATGCCGGACAGCGGATTAAGATAGTTAAAATAGGGCAGTCTCGTTTCGAAAGTGTCCTGTTTGTAAAAGATCGGCGACAGGAAAAGCAGCATCGCGGTAAAGACCTGCCATATCTGGTGGATGTCCTTGGCGATGATATAGATCGTGGACAGGATCAGCGACAGGGCCAGCGACAGCACGTACAGGTTGACAAAAAGGGGTATGATCCACAGGTTGTACGGCGACAGCCCCTCCCCCCGGGTCTGGACCAGGTTGAAAAAGAGGAAGAACATCAGGAAATTGAAAAAGAAACCTATCGAATTGCTGAGGAGCGTGGAGGTGTATATCTCCATCTTGTCCATATTGCTGTACTCATACAGGTACTTCTTGTTGTGCAGGATTTGTACGGTACCGGTAGTGGATTCCAGAAAAAAGTTCCACATGATCAACCCGATGAACAGATACGAGGCGAAGTTCGGGATGTCCTGCCTCAGGATGATCTTGAACGCCACGTAATAGATGGCTATGTCCATCACGGGTTTGAGCAGGGCCCACAGGAGGCCCAGCTTGTTCTCGTAATAGCGCAGCTTGAACTCGATCTTGGCCAGGAGCCACATGCGTTCCAGGGAACCAGCTGTCATGAAAGCATACTTTTTATCGTCAACAACACGCGTTTGAGGGCGGGGTATTGCTTGATGCGCTCCTTCAAACGGCTACGGATACCGCCGGGTTCTTCCTGGTGTGTGGACACGGTCATTTCCAGCGAGGGATTGTCAAAGGCATAGCCGGGCCCGTTGGCATTCAGGAGGCAGAACAGCTCCACCGCGTAGCGGGCGTAAAGATCGGGATATTTCGACGCTATGTGCTGGTAAGAATACAGGGTTTTGTGGAGGTTCATCCGGCGCATCATCGAATCCTTGCGGATGCGGTAGTTGAAGAGGGGCTCGGGCAGGACCACGCCGCGGTAGCCGCCGGCGATCAGGCCCAGCACGCTGTCATAGTCTTCCAGGCCGTACTCCAGCGCTCTGTCGTTGAGTCCTCCTTGCAGGAAAGCGGCGCGCTTATACACCAGCGACCCGCTGCAAACCGAGTTGTGCAGCAGGATATAGGGCAGTTCCGGGTTCCAGGCCGGCCAGGTGTGATCGGTGGCGCCGAAATACTGCACCCAGGAACCGACAAAGGAGACGTCGGGGTAGCTGTCGAGCACCCGGAGGGCCTTGCGGTAGTATTGGGGATGTACCGTATCGTCGGCGTCCAGGAAGGCCAGGTAGTCGCCCTTTGCCGCGGCCGCGCCCACGTTCCGGGCGTGCGAGAGACCGGCGTTGAGCTGGTGGATGACCCGGATGCCCGGCTCCCGGCTGAGCGCGTCGAGCGCGTCGATGCTGGCCTGGTCCCGGCTGCCGTCGTTGACGATGAGGATTTCATCGGGTTGGAGCAGGGAGGCGCGGAGGGAGCCTATGCACTCGCGGATATAGGCGCCCATGTTATAATACGGGATGACGACGGATAAGGACTGGCCCTTGGCGATCGCCTTGGTGGGGATGGCGTGGGTGTAGGGAAACGCGGAGCGCTCGGGGCTCAGCGTTTGTATGATGGCCATCTTTTGTTTATAGACCTTTTTGTAGTCGAGCTCTTCCGCGATGTGCGCCGCGGCTCTTTGCCCGATAGCCGTCAATTCCGCTTCGCCCGTTTTCAGGATGCGCTCGAGCTGCTGCCGGAACGTTTCCGGCTGCTCGTGGTCGAAGATAAAACCGGTGTCGCCGTCTTTTATCAGCTCGTGCTGGCCGCCCTGTTTGGACACGAGCACGACCTTGCCCAGGGCCATGGCCTCGATACAGGCAAAAGGCAGGTTGTCCAGGGTGCTGGGGATGACGATGGCGTGGGCCTCGGAGAGATAGTCGCCCATCGCCGCGGGGTTGATCTTACCCGGGAAGGTCAGCAGACCCCGTTCGATATAGCGGGCGTATTTTTCCTCGAGTATCTGACCCATCATGCGGCCCTCGGGGTGGTAAACGATGTCTTTGCCCCCCATCATGACGAGCTCGCAGCCGAGGCCTTCGTCCCACAGCCGGCTCATGTAGTCGAGCAGCGGGAAGACGCCTTTCTGGGCGGAGAGCTTGCCCCAAAACACGAGTTTTCCTTTCTTTATACGGGGCGTCGGCGGTATGGTCTCGGGGAGGAAGGGGTAACGGACCACGGATACGCGCTCTTCGGGTAGCGGGCCAAAACGGCGGATGGCGTCCAGGATGAAGTGGGACGGCGCGATGATGTGGTCGGCAGCGGCGATGCTCCCCCACTCCATTTCCCCGGTCCAGTAGTGCGGGAAGCGGTAGGTGTTGTCGCGGTTATAGTGGAGGTACACGAACGCGGGGGCGTGGATCGACAGCACGGTCTTGACGCCCTGGAACTCCGGGTACTGGAGGGCTTTGAGCTGCAGCAGGAAATACGGCAGCCCCTGGTATTCCTGCGACTCGATGACGTCGGGCTTTCCTTCCAGCCGGATCAGGTCGCGGACGGTCATGGCGAACTCGTAGCTCTGACGGGCGACGTGCCCGAGACAGGCCGACTCCGGGGTGCGGTGGAGGTTTACCTGGACGACGCGGATGCCGTCGATAAAGTCGATGGCGTAGGGCGTGTCGCCCTTGCC
This sequence comes from Dinghuibacter sp., assembly GCF_035492835.1. NCBI lineage: Bacteria > Pseudomonadati > Bacteroidota > Chitinophagia > Chitinophagales > Chitinophagaceae > Dinghuibacter > Dinghuibacter sp. The sequence goes on along the minus strand of NZ_DATJIY010000078.1, from coordinate 4,677 downwards.
GGGTACAAAAACGGTGACCTCATCGCCTTCCGCGCTGAGCATTTTCGCAGCGTTCTGCGCATAAGTTCCTATGCCTCCGCCATAGAGCGGGGGGTATTCCGTGGTCAATAGCCAATACTTCATTTCCTGAATAATTTCTCCTTGATGACACCGAGAAAGGTTCGTTTTTCATACGTGCGGCGGTACCAGTCGATGTCCAGCTGGTACCGGTCGATGTCGCTCAGCAGCTTATTGATGAGCTGCTGCTGGCCTTCGTTGTGCCGGCGGCAGTCCGCCAGCTTGTGCTGGAGCTGCTCGATCGTTTGTTGTTGGGACCTGCCGGCATCCTCCATATAGCGGAGGACGGCGTCCAGCTGGGCCTCCATTTTCCGGAGCGTGTCCGTTTCTTTCAAGGTTACGGTGTTCATATGTTATTGGATTTGTATAGACGGCGATATTGGTGATAGGTATTGTTTATGTTGAATTCCTGCGCGCACAACCGCGCGCTGTGGCGACCCATGACGGGGAGCATGAGGCGGTTGTTGAAATAGCGCAGGAGCTTGATGATGGCATCGCCCTCGCCTCTGAACAGGTCCCCGTTCGAGCTCCGGGCCATGTCCCGGTTGCCGATGCAGTCGGTGAGCAGCATCGGCTTTTCGAGGTGCAGGGCCTCGAGGCCCGCAAAGCTGAGCCCCTCGAAGCGGGCCGTGGACAGGTAGACGTCCGCGCGTTGGATCAGGGTCTTGGCCTCCGGCTGCGGCAGCCAGCCCGTGACCTGTATGTTGCTCGCGGTCAGCTGCGCGCGCGCGTCGCCGTCGCCCACCCACACAAAGGAAATATCGGACCACTCTTCGAAGTACCGGGCGATGGCGTTGAAGAGCGAGGGGTTCTTCTGGTCGGCGATCCGGCCGCTGGTGACGACCGTGAAGTCGTCGTTGGCGGTTATGGTTGCCTTCGGCTGTACTTGCTTGATGCCGTTATTGATCTTTACGGCGGGGATGTTCAGGTCGGTATATGCCTGCCACTCGGACTGGGAGCAGCAGACGACGGTGCCGCCAAAGAGGGACCCCGTTTTTTCCAAAATCTTGAAAATCCTGTTGGACAAGGCGGTCTTGCCGATCAGGAAGGGGGCGCCGTTGGGCGTGTATATCACGGTTTGGATACCCAGGAACCGGCATACGACACGGCCGAGGAAACCCGCTTTGGAGGAGTGGAGGTGGACGACGTCGATGTTTTTAATCTCTTTTAACATTTTATACAGCGCCCCGGCGGCCTTTAGGTCCTTGAGGGGGCTGATGTTCCTAACGGCTGAGGGCCAACGCATAAACGAGACGTTCGGCATCCTGAACGTCCGTTTTACCTCGTCGGCGGGCATGACGTGCGGCCGGTCACCGTGGATGATGATGTGCTGGTCCTCCTTCATATTATCCACAAGGGAATGTATAAATACCGCAATCCCAGAGGCAAAGGCCTCCGCTACGTGCACAATCTTCATAATATCTTCTTTAGGCGTAGTACCCACTGATACGGCAGGTACTGTAATAGCAATAATTTGACCACTCCCAGGGAGGTCAGCCACTTGTTTTCCCCGAAGTGCCGGACGACCTTTATCCGGCTGCGCAGCTGCTCCTGCCGGTTTTTCCTCGATAACCCATTGGGATCGAGGGCACAAGTCACCAGGGGCTGCGGGATCACCTCCCCCTTGCCTTCCTTTAGCATTTCCTGGAAAAGACCGTAGTCCTCCGCGTGGGGGAAGTCGTCGGGGTATTTCTGCTTGGAAGCCCGCCACATCACCGTGGGGTGGATAAAAAGGTTTCGGAAGTACATCCCCTTTTTGATGTCGTCGTGCGCGGTGGGGGTCTTGTACAGGTATTCGTACCCGGATTCCGGTTCCCGGAATATACACCAGGAGCCCACCAGGTCGATCTCCGGGTGCTCGTCCAGGAAGGAAACCTGTTCGTAAAAGCGCCGGAGCGCGCAGACGTCGTCGCAGTCCAGGCGGGCGGTGTAGCGGGCCGGCCGGTTGCGCTCGACCCATTCCAGCCCCGCGTTGAGGGCCGCGGTGATCCCGAGGTTCCGGGGGAGACGCAGGACGCTAACGGGGCCGTCTATCTCCTGCTGCAGCCAGTGTTGGGCTATAGGCTCGTCGCTCCCGTCGTCGATCACGAGGATACCGAACTGATCCGCCGGGTAGGCCACGCTCCGGAGCGCGCGAACCAATCCCTCGCGATTATTATAACACGGAATTAACAGGTTAAATGCTAGCGGCCTATCCATCACTTCGTCTCGGTTAGTACTACATCTACATTAACGTATCACTTCTACAAAATGATGGGTCGGTGGGGGATTTTTTATTTTTTTACACTTTTTACGACGTTGCGGGTCGTAGTTTGGCTACCGTCACGTTTTAGCGCGCGCCGGCGATCTCGAGCGTTTTTCGCACCAGCAGGTCGAGGTCTTCTTGTCTTGTGCGGTGATTGGTGATTGCGACGCGGAGGGCGTAGCGGCCTTTTATCATCGTGTAGGAGGGGGCGGCGACGCCGGATTCGTGGAGGCGCATGAGGAGTTCCTTGTTGTACGCGTTCGCGTCCGCACCTGTTGGCGGCTTGTGCGCAAAGCACACGATATTCAGGGTAACGGGGGCGAGCAGCTCCAGTTCGTTGGTTTGTTGGATTTTTTTGCCCAGGTAGGCGGCTTGTTCGATGTTCTGTTCTATAATTTGCGCGTATTTGTCTATTCCATGCTCCTTGAGCGACATCCAGACCTTAAGGGCCTTGAAGCCGCGGGAGAGTTCCATGCCCTGGTTGGAGTAGGGCTCGGGGCCTGCGGCGAGGCCGCGGTCGTGCTGTTGCAGGTAGCTGGCTGTTGCTGTAAAGGTTCGTCGTTGCAGCCCGGCGTCCTTGATAAGTACGCAGCCGACCTCGTACGGCATGTACATCCATTTGTGGAGGTCGAAGGCGATGCTGTCGGCCGTCCCGGTCGCTTGTAAGACGTCTTTGTGGGTGGGGCTCAGGCGGGCCAGGGCGCCGAAGGCGCCGTCGATGTGGAGCCAGAGGTTTTCTTCGTCCGCCAGCGTTCGGAGGTCTTGTATCGGGTCGATGGCGCCGGTGTTGACGGTACCGGCGTTGGCGATGATGCAGAAGGGCGTGTGGCCGGCTGTACGGTCGGCTTTTATCTTTTCCCTCAGGCTGTGTATGGGGAGCTTGAAGTACTCGTCGGCTTCGATTTTGGTGAGGCCGTCGAGGCCCAGCAGGCGCAAGGCCTTGTCGATGCATTGGTGGGTTTCGGTGCTGCCGTAGGCGCGGAGCGCGGCGGGGCGGTTTTGCGCGGGCGCGGCGGCGGGGGCGGCTTTAGCCTGCGCGGAGCCGGCCGTTTCGAGCGCGCGCTGGCGGGCAACGGCGAGCGCGGTGAAGTTCGCCATGGAGCCGCCGCTGACGAGGATGCCGCCGGCGGAGGGCGGGAAATCCATGAGCTGTTTGCACCAGTCGACGACCTGGCGGTCGATGTACATCGGGGCGTGTTCGCCGATGGCGCAGTTGGTGTTCATCACCGAGGCCATGAAGTCGGCCAGCGCGCCGGTGAAGGTGCCGGTCCCGTGGACCCAGGAGAAGAAGCGGGGGTGGATGTTGCCGCTGGGATATGGGAGGATCGTCCTTTTGAATTGCTCGTAGAAGTCGGATTCGGGCGTTTCGGGCAGCGGCGCCCCGTAGGTGACTTTGACGTCGTCGGGGATGGGCGTCCAAACGGCCCTGTCCCGGACCGACCGGAGGTAATCGATGGCGTCATCGATCATCCGGTGGCCCAGGGCGCGGGCGGCCTCCCAATCGTGGGGGTCGAGGGTATTGTCGTTCATGGCTTTTGCAGGGTGGTGGCGGATACGCGCAGCGCGGCGGCGTGGGGCGGCGCGGTTTCGCGCGGCACGGCGGCGCGCCCGGCGGGGACGTTGACGGCCTGGCCGGCGATGAAGACGCGGTCGCCTTCGAGACGGAGGCGGAGGTATCCGCCGCGGGCGGAGGCCTGGTAGGCGACCATTTGGGTCTTATTCAGCCGGGCGGCCCAATAGGGCGTCAGGGCGCAGTGGGCGGAGCCGGTGACGGGGTCCTCGTTGACGCCCATCGGGACGGCGAAATAGCGGGAGACGAAGTCGTAGGCGGGGCCGGGGACGGCAGGCGCGCCGGGGGCGCGTGGGTCCGCGGGCGCGGTAATGACCAAACGGTGATCGCGGAGCGCGGCGAAGTCCGGGCGGTAGTTGCGGACTTCCGCCTCGGTGGCCAGGACGGTTACGTGGCGGTCGTGGGCGAAATAGACGGCCTGGGGCGGGCGGGCGAAGGTAGCGATGATGCGGTCCGGGAGGGCGTCGGGGGTGTGGGTGAAGGCGGGGAAGTCGAGCTCGATCCAGCCGTCGTCCGTCCGGCGCGCCTGGAGGAGACCGGAACGGGTATAGAAGCGGGCGGGCGTTAAGGGGTCGAGGAGGCCCTGTTCCCAGAGGACGTACGCGGCGGCGACGGTGCCGTGACCGCACAGCGGGATCTCAACCCGGGGGGTAAACCAGCGGAGGGACCAGCCGGCGGGGCGCTGCAGCAGGAAGCCGGTTTCGGAAATGCCGCGTTCGGTGGCCAGGATTTGCAGATGGTCGTCGGTGAAGTCGTCGTCCGGCAGGAGGTAAACGCCCGCGGGATTGCCGCGGCCAGCCTGCGC
>NZ_DATJIY010000077.1:0-17673 GCF_035492835.1 Dinghuibacter sp. | reverse complement strand
TTCGCGTCGAGGTCATAGATCGGACTGCTGACCATGATTTCATCCACGCGGCTCTCCCGCACAAACGCCGACAACTTCGCCCCCAGGCTCTCGCGGTTCCCGGTGAAGGTGCAAGCCGTCATCGACTCAACCATATTCCGTACCTCGGGCACGCGAAGAACCTCCGGCAGGGGACCGGGCGGCTGGAGCGGCCGCCGCTCGTTGGTGACGATCCCGAGGAACATCCGGTAGAGACTCGACGACAGCCATTCGGCTTCCTCGTCGGTATCGGCGGCCATGACGTTGACACAGGCCATCATATAGGGCGCCGCCAGGGATGCCGAGGGCTTGAACTCGCGGCGGTAGATCTCGATCGCGTTCCACAATTGCGCCGGCGCGAAGTGCGCGGCGAAAGCATAGGGCAGACCCATGGAAGCCGCCAGGTGCGCGCTGTCGGTGCTCGACCCCAGTATCCAGATCGGGATGTGCAACCCTTCACCCGGAAAGGCGTGTACGCGGCCGTCGGCGTTGTCTTCACTAAAGTAGGTCTGCAGGTCCCGGATGTCTTCGGCGAAGTGGTACTGCGTCGACATGTTGTTGCGGCGGAGGGCCATGGCCGTGAGCTGATCCGTTCCCGGCGCGCGGCCGAGCCCGAGGTCGATACGGCCGGGGTACAGGGTCTCGAGCGTGCCGAACTGCTCAGCGACCACCAGCGGGGCGTGGTTGGGTAGCATGACGCCGCCCGAGCCCACGCGGATGGTTGTAGTCTGGCCGGCCACGTGACCGACCAGCACCGCGGTCGCGGAGCTGGCCACGTGCTGCATATTGTGGTGCTCCGCCATCCAGACGCGGGTATATCCCAGCGATTCCGCCCGCTGCGCGACGGACACGGTGGAGGCGATGGCCACACCGGCGTCGCCGCCTTCGCGGACGATCGCCAGCTCCAGTACCGATAGGGGGAATTGGCTCATATCAATTGGCCCAGGGCCTCTTTTGAAAATCCTTTTAATTCCCCGTTGCGGTGCTCGTGTATCTTTTGTACCCATTCCGGGTCAGCCAGGATCGCCCTGCCTACGGCAACAAGGTCGAAGTCGCCCCGGTCATACCGGCGCGCCAGCTCGTCCAGCGAAGCGGGGTTGGAGCTTTCGCCGGCAAACGCCGCCAGGAAATCTCCCGACAGACCCACGGAGCCGACGGTGATGGTGGCGCGCCCCGTCAGCTTTTTGGCCCAGCCGGCGAAGTTCAGGTCGGAGCCTTCGAATTCCGGTTCCCAAAAACGGCGCTGCGAGCAGTGGAAAACGTCCACACCCGCGTCGGCCAGGACGCCCAGCCAGGCTTCCATCTCGACCGGCGTTTTTGCCAGCTTGTAGTTGTAGTCAAAAACCTTCCATTGGGAGAGCCGCATAATGACGGCGAAGTCGTCGCCCACCTGACGCCGCACTTCACGCACGACCTCCGCTGCGAAACGGCTGCGTTCCACCAGCGTTGCGCCGCCATACGCATCCGTGCGCGTATTCGTCACCGGCCAGAAGAACTGGTCGATCAGGTACGTGTGCGCGCCGTGCAGCTCCACGCAATCGAAACCGAGCCTCTTGGCGTCCGCGGCAGCGCGTCCGAAGGCCGCGATCGTGTCGGCGATGTCGCTGTCCGTCATGGCCTGCCCCATCACCGCGTCTGCTTTACGCAAATTCGACGGGCCCTCGAAGGGTACCGGCGGCAGCCAGCCCGAATGGTGCGGCTCGTGCACGCCCTGGTGCCATATCTGCGGGCCCATCCGGCCGCCGGCGGCGTGGACGCGGTCGATGACGCGTTGCCAGCCATTCAACGCCTGCCCTCCATAGAAGTGCGGTATGTTGGGATCGGCGGAAGACGACGGCCGGTCGATCACCGTGCCCTCCGACAGGATCAGCCCGGCGGAAGCGCGGCGCGCATAGTAATCTGCGACGCCCTCCGTGGGTACGCCGTTCGGGGAAAACGAGCGCGTCATCGGCGCCATCACCCACCGGTTCGGCAGGTTCAACGATTTCAATCTGAAGGATTCGAAAAACTTTTCTGTGCTCATATGTCCGTTTTAAATGCCTTGCTTAAGGCCGTAAATGCTTCTTCGTTCCGTTTGTAATAGGTCCATTGCCCGACCCGGTTGGCGTGGAGCAGCCCCGCCTTTTGGAGGATCGTGAGGTATTCGGAGACCGTAGACTGGGAGAGACCGCACTTCTGCTGGATCAGGCCGACGCACACGCCGACCTTTTCGCAATCGCCGTGCTCCTGGGCCGGGAAGTGCTTGTCCGGCTCCTTCAGCCATTGCAGCATCTGCAACCGGGTCTTGTTGGAGAGGGCTTTGAAGATTTCGAGCTGGTCCAATTTCGGGTCCATGGGGCAAAGATATGGATATATCGGGAATTTCCGATGTGCCCAAGGCGCGCGGTCGGCAGGCATGGCCCGAATGCGTCGCGCGCGCCGCGCGGGGGTGCGCCAAAATGTGTACATTACCACGCTGCTGCAACAAATGCGCCTTGAAAAAACCACAGCCCCCTCGTATGCAAAACTTCAACACCCCTAAGGCCCCGCGCATGAGCCCGGCCTTCCCGCAAGCGGTCATAGCCGGTGGCTTTATCTTTGTTTCCGGCATGCCCGGTATCGACCTTTCCGGCAAGGTCGTCTCGGACAGCTTCGAAGACCAGGCCCGGCAGGCTTATGCCAACATCAAGGTCATCCTCGAAGAGGCGGGTAGCGACATGAGTAAGGTGGTGAAAACGACGGTTTTCATGGTCGCCGGCAACGACTTCGCCATCGCCGGAAAGGTCTTCGCCGAATTCTTCCCCGGGAACCCGCCTGCCAGGAGCACGCCGCAGGTGATGCCGTTTCCGGCGGGGATACTCATCTCGATCGAGGTTATAGCGTTATCGTCTTAGACTCGCCCCACACGAGGATCTTCGGGTCCTTGGGTTTCGTATTCCACAGACATTCACGTACGGTCATCGTCCTGGTGCGGGTGTCGATGGTGATGAGCTCGAACGCCAGTTGTTTTTCGTCCTTTGACGAGAACTTGCCCTTCATCGGCGAATCCACCCGGAAGCAGGGTGTACCCTGCCATCGATAGAACTCCGTGTAGTTGTTGTGGCCGTGGAAATAGGCCTTGATCTCCGGGTGGCGCTTGAGGAAGGCCGCGAAGGCGCGTTGCTCGATGACCGCCGAGTCCTTCACCGAATGCCCGTCTTTGAAAACCTCGGGCAGCAGGTTCTCGAACTTGTCCGTGCTATCGATGCCGTGCCCGTCGTTGGGGTTGGTAAAAAAGCGGGCTTCGACGTCCGGGTTGGAGTGGGTAAAAAGCAGGGTGGGGGCCGGGCCCTGGAGGTGCGCATCCATCCACGCCTGGTCGGTGGAGTCAGGCCAGACATCCAGGAAGACCAGCCGGATACCGGCTATGTCGCGGATGCAATGGATCTTATCGGTCGCATAGTTGTACGTGGCGGCGGTGCGGGGACGGGCCGGTTTCATCATGCGGTTATAGATGCCCGCCATCGACGTGGCGTCGGTGAGCGGTTTGGCGGGGCGCCAGAAACCCACCGCGTTGGAGACGTCGTGGTTGCCCGGGCTCAAATAGATGGGCGTGGATTTGCCGTGCCGGTCGGTGATGGTTAACAGGTGGTCGTATGCCGCTTCGAACTGCTTCCATGATGCCGCGTCGGATTGCACCCCCTTTTCCTCCCTATTGGCGATATCCCCGGTGATCAACAGCCCATCCAGGTGTACGATCTTTTGTCCCGCGCCAGCGCCCCCATCCCTGGGCAGCCTGCCACCGGGCAGCCGGTTGATCGCGCCGATCATCGCGCGGTTGACGATGTACGAGGGTACCTTCTCCCCGCCGCGGAACTCCTTGCGGGTGATGCCGTAGTGGACGTCGGACGTAAAAACGAAGTGGAGTACGCTGTCTTGCGCTACGCCATCCAGCGCGATCAGGATACAAATCAAAAGGGAGAGAGGGCGACGCATGTGGTTGTTATTTCCGGCAAGATATTGTATTTGAACGGTATCCTATCTTCGACGCCCGTACCGGATTCCCTTAACAAGTGGCTAACACGGGCGTGTGGTGGTATATGCTGGGCTTTGTCGTAGTATTGCACCACATTTCAGTGCTACAAGGCTTATCTCCGTTACTCGTATTGGTGTTGTCCGCAAACGTAATCGACTGCAACATGGACTCACTGAACCGACCCCTGAAATCTTTCCGCCGCTTGTTCGCGGCACTCCGTTTTCAACGCCGCTTTATCGCGGAACTCCATTTTCAACGCCGTTTATTGCCACCCCCGTTAGTCGCGCCCGATTTCGTGTTCGCGGCAAACTGACGTACATCCCCATATCATCGTAATGTGTGCCGCCGGCTCCCGCCGGCGGATAGGCTACTCTTTATCCAATAAAATTACATCCTTATGAAAGCGATCCGATTAGGCCTGGTGCTCGGCGCCAGCCTTTTCCTCAGTTCCCAGACAAACGCGCAGTCCACGCCCCCGGGAGGGGTCAGCAGCGGGCTGATCCTGTGGCTGGACGCCAGTGACGTCAACGCCAACGGGACAAGCCCGGCGAACAACAGCGCCCTTACGACCTGGAAAGACAAATCCGGGCAAGGCCACGACGCCACTTCCTTCAGTGTCAACGCAGGCACATTCAAGGCCAACGAGATCAACGGTTTGCCCACCGTGACGTTCACCAGGGTCGATGACGCGGACGGAACCGGCTTTACGGTTCCGGGCGTCGACATCCGGGCTATCACCCACCCACAGGTCACGATTTTTACCGTCTACCGCCAGGGGAATAACTTCCCCTCCCAGCAACAGGCGGTATGGGGTGACGACAACGGCGACTGGGACCGGTTTTTCTTCACCAAGTTCGGCACCAGCACCACCACCGGGGGCGTCTCCTTCGGCCCGTTGGGCTCGACGACCGTGGCCTCCGTCACCAACGCGGGCGCCGTCGGAGTGACCCAGCTGCTGACCGCCATTTATAATGGTTCCGTCGTCGGCAGCACCAATAGCGGCCCGGTCAACGGCTCCGATATCTACTTCAACGGCCGGGTCGTCACCACGTTCTCCGACAACACCGACCCGTCGGCGGCCCAGACGGCGCTCAAGATCGGCCTGGATGGGGACGACAACTATTTCGACGGCGAGATCGCCGAAATGATCGTCTACAACCGGAAGCTGACCGACTGCGAAATCGAGGACGTCAACCACTACCTCAGCCAGAAGTACGGCACGGGATACGACGTGGCCAACCAGTACACATGGCCGACGCCTTTCACCGACGTCAAGGGTGTCGGTAACTTCAGCACCACCTGCGTCACCAACGTCATCAATTCCGCGTCGAGCAGCATCGCAACGCTGGCCAATCCCTCCGTCCAGACCATCAACAACAATATGACCTTTGCCAACGACGCCGGCGGTTTTGCCGTGTCGACCGACGTGCCCACGGGTTATGCGGCCCGGCTGACCCAGCTCTGGCGCGTCGACGAAACCGGTAGCGTCGGTACGGTGGATGTGAGCTTCGACCTGACGGGGCTTGGCTTCGATATGTCGAACGCCGGCAATTTTGCGTTGCTGACCAGCACCGGTGCGACTTTTTCCAGCGGCACCGCTATTACCGCCGGCCGCAGCATTTCCGGTAACGTCGTTACGTTCACCGGCGTGACATTGACGAAGGGACAATACTTCGGCCTGGCGATCCTGCAGGCGAAGCCCGTGGCGTTCCTTCGCTCCATCACGTCCGATACCGGTCCTTCGGCTACGGACTTCGTCACGTCCGACCAGACCCTCGTTTTCCACGGCACCGCGACACCCCACAGCAGCGTGGCGCTCAAGACGGGGACGACTTTGCTGGCCACCCTCACGGCGGCTGCCGACAGCTCCTGGTCTTACGACAATACGGCGATGACGCTTGCGAACGCCAGTTATTCCATTACCACGACGGCTACCCTGGACGGCATTACCGGGACGGCATCCGCCCAGACGATAAAGGTGGACCATATAGCGCCCGCGACGCCGTCCGCCCCCACCGCGCCGACGCTGCACAATGGCTTTAGCCAGACCGGGTCTTACACGACGACCGGTACGGCGGAAGCCAACAGCACCGTCAATATATATGACAACGGCGTGCTGATCGGCACCGTCACCGCGACGGCTTCCGGGACGTATTCCTATACCGCCGCTCTTCCCGACGGCGCGCATTCCCTCACGGCCACGGCAACCGACCTGGCGGGAAATACCAGCGCGTCCAGCAGCGCCACCGCTTTCGCCGTCGACTCGACGCCGCCCGCGGCGCCTTCCGCACCCGCCGTACCGGGTTTGCACGACGGCTACAGCCAGACCGGCCATTTTGCCGCGACCGGCACCGCCGAGCCGTTGAGCACCGTCACCCTTTATGACAACGGCGTCGTCATCGGTACAACCACCGCGGACGCCAGCGGGAACTACAGCTATACGGTCTCTTTGTCCGACGGCGCGCACAGCCTCACGGCTACGGCGACCGATGCCGCCGGTAACACCAGCGCCGTGAGCGGCGCGACCGGCTTCACCGTCGACTCCACGCCCCCGGCAACGCCCTCCGGCCCCGCGGTGCCCGATGTCGTCAACGGCTATATCCGCACCGGCGCGCCGACCGTGACCGGTACCGCCGACCCCCTTACATCGATTACGTTGTATGTCAACGGCGTTGCCGAGGGCACCACGACCTCCGATGCGAGCGGTAACTATTCCTTTATCATCAACCCCGCGTTGTCCGACGGATCGTATGGCCTGGCCGCCAGGGCCACCGACGCCGCGGGCAATGTGAGCTTCTACAGCGCACAAACCAACATCCTGGTCGACACCCACGCGCCGGATGCGCCTTCCGCGCCCGCTGTGCCCGGCCTGATCAACGGTTACAGCCAGACCGGCGCGTTGACCGCCACCGGTACCGCCGAGCCGCTCAGTGTTGTCACGATCTACGACAACGGCGTGGCCATCGGCACGACCACGGCGGACGCCAGCGGCAACTATTCCTATTCCGTCTCCTTGTCCGACGGCGCGCACAGCCTCACGGCAACCGCTACCGACGCCGCAGGCAACGTCAGCGCCGCGAGCGGCGCGACCGGCTTCACCGTCGACACCACCGTTCCGGCCGCTCCGAGTGCACCCGTCGTGCCCGGTATTACCAACGGTTATATCAAGACCGGCGCACCGACGCTCACCGGCACCGCCGAGCCCAACAGCACCGTCACGATCTACGACAACGGTGTGGCCATCGGCACGACCACCGCTGACGCCAGTGGCAACTACAGCTACACGGCCTCTTTAACGGACGGCGCGCATAGCCTGACCGCTACAGCCACCGACGCCGCAGGCAACGTCAGCGCCGCCAGTGGCGCGACCAGCTTCACCGTCGACACCACCGTTCCGGCTGCTCCGGGTGCGCCCTCCGTGCCCGGCGTCACCAACGGTTATATCAAGACCGGCGCCCCGACGATCACCGGCACCGCGGAACCGAACAGCACCGTCACGATCTACGACAACGGCGTCGCCATCGGCACGACCACCGCTGACGCCAGCGGCAACTACAGCTACACGGCCTCTTTAACGGACGGCGCGCATAGCCTGACCGCTACGGCGACGGACGCCGCAGGCAACGTCAGCCCCGCTAGCGGCGCGACCAGCTTCACGGTGGATACCAGCGTCCCGACAGCGCCCGGCGCTCCGACCGTACCGGGTCTGACCGACGGCTACAGCAAGACCGGCGCCCTGACGATCACCGGTACCGCCGAACCCGGTAGCACCGTCACGATCTACGACAACGGCGTGGCCATCGGCACGACCACCGCGGACGCCAGTGGCAACTATAGTTACACGGCCTCTTTAACAGACGGCGCGCACAGCCTGACCGCCACGTCCACCGACGCCGCGGGTAATGTAAGCCCCGCGGGCAACGCGACCGGTTTTACGATTGACACGAGCACCCCGTCCGCGCCCAGCGTTCCGACCGTGCCCGGTCTGACCAACGGCTACAGCAAGACCGGCAACGTCACGGTTACGGGTACCGCCGAACCCGGCAGCACCATCACCATCTATGACAACGGCGTGGCTATCGGCACGACCACCGCTGACGCCAGCGGCAACTACAGCTATACCGCATCATTAGGAGACGGCTCGCATAGCCTCAGCGCCACATCCACCGACGCCGCGGGCAACGTCAGCCCCGCCAGCGGTGCGGCCGCCTTCACGGTCCAGGCCGAAGCGCCCGCCGTAACCATCACCGCGCCCAGCGCCACGGTAACGGCCCTGTTCACCGCGACCATCAGCTTCAGCCAACCGGTGACCGGCTTCGATATGAACGGCGTCTCCGCCACGAACGCGACCCTGTCCAATTTCGTACAGGTGAACGACACCGTCTACACGGTCGTAGTGACGCCCGCGGGGGGTGGGGGACAAGTAAGCCTGTCCGTCGCCGCCAACGTAGCGATCAACCAGGCGGGCACCGGCAACCTGGCGTCGAACGTCCTCGACCTGAACGCGACGATCACCGAGCTGGTGGACAAGGTCTACCCGGTTCCGGCAAAAACGGTCCTGCACATCCACTTCGCGGGTATCCCGCCGACCGAAGGCCGGATCATGCTGATCGACATGGCGGGCCAGCGCGTCTATGACCAGCAAGCCGCCATCAGCAGCGAAGAGATGACGATCAACGTATCCGAATTCTCCTCCGGCGTGTACGTCCTCAAGGTCATCGCGGGCGACTACAACTATCAACGCAAAATCATCATCCAACACCAGTAAAATGAAACGTATCCTATCCATACTGTGCGCCTGCGGCTACCTGCTGCCGGCGCACGCCCAGACCAAAACGCTGAACGTCGCCACCACGGCCGTTCCGTTCCTCCGGATCACCCCCGACGCCCGTAGCGGCGCGATGGCCAACACCGGTATCGCCACCGGCGGAGGCAGCTACTCGATCTTTCACAACATGGCCTCCACCGCCCTGGCCGGCGAAAACGCCGGTATCGGCGCCGGCTATACGCCCTGGCTCCAGGCCGTGGGCGCCGAGAGCTACCTGGCGTTCCTGAGCGGGTACAAACAGTTCGATGACGGCAACAAGGTCCTCGCCGCCGGCATCCGCTACTTCAACATGGGCAGTATCAATTTGTCCGATGAAAACGGCGCCAATATGGGCGTCGCAACCCCCAGGGAATACGGCATCGACATCGGCTACGGCATGAAGCTGGGACAAAGGCTGTCCGCCGGTCTGACCTTCCGGTACATCCATTCCCAGCTGGCCACCGGTAACTTTAACGGGACCGAGTTCAGGGCGGGTAACGCCGCCGCCGCCGACCTGTCGTTGTTCCATGACGGGCGCGATGACAAAGGCGCCGGTTTTACCTGGGGTATCAACCTGTCCAACCTCGGCACGCGCATCGCCTATACGTCGGGCACTACCCAGAAGGACTACATCCCCGCGACCCTCGGTATCGGCGCCGCCTACACGATCGCGCCGGACGACATGAACGCGCTGGTGTTTACGGTCGACGTCGCCAAGCTGCTGGTGCCCGTTATCCCCGCGGACTCCGCCGGCATCGACAAGTATTACACCCGTTCGGTCCCGTCGAGCTGGTTCGCGTCCTTCAACAGCGACGGCCTCCGTTCGATGCAATACTCCGGCGCCCTGGAGTACGCCTATGACAAGACCGTCTTCCTCCGCGCCGGTTATAACTACGAATCCGCCAGCGCCGGCGGCCTCAAATACGTCACCGCCGGTATCGGTCTCCAATACCACGGCGCCGCCTTCGACTTCGCCTATCTCGTACCCTCCGGCAACGGCGTCAACCAGAGCCCGCTCAACAACACGCTGCGGTTCTCGGTGCGCTTCGCGCTGGACAAGAAAAAATAGCCATCCGCGCCTTATGACTACACGGCAGCCTGCCCACTCCGGTGGAGCAGGCTGCTTTATTTCCGCCGCGACCCGGCCTTTACGGACTTTACCCTATATTTAGCCCATATGAGACCCCTTATCGTTTGCTTGCTCCTTTTCGGCTCCGCGCTCGCGCAAGCACCCCGCAAGGACACCGTCGTAACCCATTTCTTCCGCCGCACCGCCGGCCACATCGCCAGCGACGGCGGCTATTCCATCCCGTTATCCAGTGGCGGCTCGCTGTGGCTGATGGGCGACAGCCACATCGACGACTTCGACCCGGCTACCGGGACCGTCCCCTGTCTTTTCCAGGTGCGGAATGCGGCGCTCAGCCAGCCGCGGGGCGATTGGGACTGGCATCATACGACGACGTTGACCGGCAACGGCCCCGGCATAAAGAGCTACCTGAAGAACAACCCGAACGACCTGTATTTTACATGGCCGTCAGGCGGGATACAGATAAAAGATACGATCTACATCTATTGCAACAGCATGAAGAACGCCGAATCGAAGCTGGAGGGCTTTGGTTTTGCCCGCACGGGCAACGACTTTATGGCGAAAGTGACCTTCCCGGATATGAAGGTCGCGGGGTACACGACCCTCCAGGACTTCGACAGCATCGGCTTTGGGGTTGGGTTTATCCAGGAAGGCCGCTGGGTGTATGTCTATGGGCAGAAGGTGACGGGGATCCGCGTCGATCTTTTTGTGGCGCGGTTTGACGAGAGACAACCCTGCGGGCCCTGGCAATTCTGGGACGGCGCGGCATGGTCCGCCGATGTGCATAAGATCAAACCCATCGCCCACCAAAGCGGCATCGACGGGACCTTCCAGGTGACGAAAATCGACGGCCGCTATCTTCTCCTCAGCTCAGCCCTGAGCGTCGGTTGCGACCAGGGCAAGGACATCTATGCTGCCACGGCGAGGAAGCTCACCGGCCCGTTTTCGACGCCGCAAACGATATACACCATCGACGATACCGTACAGGGCCACTATCCCTTTTTCTACCTGGCCACGGCCCACCCGGAAGACATCAACGGTGACGGCTTGTTGTTTACGTATTCGATCAACGGCTACGGGACCTGCGCGGCAACCTGTGTGAACGGGCGGATGAACCCGGACTATTACCGGTTGAAGGCGTTCCGCCTGCCGCTGGCATCAATTAAATGACGCCCTGAACCGTAGCGGCGTCGTCTGCGTCTTATTCTTGAACAGCTTGTGGAACGCCTGCGGGTTCTCGTACCCGAGCTTATAGGCGATCTCGCTCACCGTCAGCGACGTAGTGGTCAGCAGCTCCTTGCCGTAGTCGATGATGTAGTCGTTGATGTGCTGCTGCGCGCTGCGTCCAGTCAGCGTGCGGAGCATGTCGCTGAGATAGGCGGGGGAGAGGTGCAGCGCCTCCGCCAGGTATTGCACCGTGGGAATGGTCCCCCTGACGTCCCGTAGCAGCGCTTCTACCCGCACGACCAAATGGTCGTTGGTCTTCCGCCGCGTCAGGAACTGCCGGTGATAAAACCGTTCGCAGTACTTCAGGAAAAGATCCAGCTGCGATACGATGATGTCCTGGCTAAACCGGTCGATCCCCGAATGGTATTCCCGCAGCATGATGGCGACGATACCTTCGAGGGTCTGCAGCTCCTCGTCCGACAGGTGGAGTCCCTCGTTCATTGAATAGGAAAAGAAACCATACTTGCCCGCGTGCATGAAATCAGGGTGGAACAATATCGTCCATCCCTGGAGCCGGACGCCTTCCGTCAGCTCCGACGCAATCACCTGGTTAGGGCCATGGAACACCAGCGAGCCTTCGTCGAAGTCATAGTAGTCCTGGCCGTACCGCATCTTCCCTGCATAACCCTTTTTGCAGCTGATCGTATAAAAGCCGTAGGTTTTCAGCCTCAATTTCTCATCCGAATAATCGGTGATGTCGGCGTGGTTGAAGACGCAGAAAAGCGGGTGCCGGGGCTTGGGGAGGCCCAGGAGCGCGAGGAATTCGCCAATGGACTGTATATGGTATGGCACGTTCACCGGCACAAAGTTACGTCGTGAAGCCATGCGGCGGCCCCGGCGGATACTACTTACCCCAAAACGGATACTCCCGCGACCCGCCCGCCTGCGAACTTTGCCTTATGAAACAATCCCTCACCGCCGCTGACGTCGTCGCAGGCCACGACCTCACCGGCAAAGTCGCCCTCGTCACCGGCGGACATTCCGGTATCGGCCTGGAAACCACCAAAGCTTTGGCGCAGGCCGGGGCAACCGTTGTCGTGGGCGCGCGGAGCCTCGACAAGGCCGAAGCCAGCCTCAAAAATGTAAAAAACGTTGAAATCGCAGCAATCGACCTGGAGTCCCCGCGGTCCGTCGAACAATTTGCGCGAAAGGTCGCCGCCGCGCACCCGCAACTCCACCTCCTCATCAACAACGCCGGCGTCATGCGTCCACCGCAATTCACCAGGGACCAACGGGGCTACGAATGGCAGTTCGGCGTAAACCACCTCGGGCATTTCCAGCTCACCGGTCTTTTGTGGCCCGCATTGAAATCCGCCAACGGCGCCCGTGTCGTGGCGCTAAGCTCTATCGGTCACCGTTACGCCCCAGTAAACTTCGACGACATCAACTTCGACAGACACCCGTACGACAAGGCCACCGCCTATGGTCAGTCGAAGACCGCCAACGCCCTTTTTGCCGTCGAATTGGATCGCCTTGGCGCTCCGCATGGCGTACGCGCCTTTTCCGCGCACCCCGGGGGCGTCCTCACCGATCTCATCCGTTACATGTCCGACGAAGAGCTCGCCACGTGGGGTATCAAGAGGGTAGGGGACCGTCTGGAGACCGCGCCCGGCGCTTTTAAAACGCCCGCCGAGGGCGCCGCCACGTCGCTCTGGTGTGCCCTCAGTCCTGAATTAAATGGCCACGGCGGCGCCTATTGCGAAGATTGTCACCTGGCGCCCCTCGTCCCCGACGATCCCGCCATATTATATGGCGTCCGCGAATACGCGATCGATCCGGCCAACGCGCGGCGACTTTGGTCGTTGAGCGAACAGGTCACTGGAGTCCGCTATACATAAGGACGCTCAGTATAAAAACGTAGAAACTTCGGATTACTAATAAATGAATAATAGGATAGCTTAACATTCCGGTCATACTGCGGCGCTATGTTTAGTCAAACAAAAATTTATTTGACTTATGAAGAAATCTCTTGCCTCATGGAGCATTCCCTGTGCCTTGATCGGGCTGATCGGCCTGTCCGCCGGCTGCAGCAAATCCCCCCTGACTCCTCAGTCGTCGCTTCCCCCTGTCGGAACGGCGTCCTACCCTGAAGTACCCAGCTCCCTGCAACCCGGACAAACGTCCAACGGTTCCGCGGAAGAAATCGTTTTCGACCAGACGATCTATGGCGCTACCACCAGCGTTGAAGTCACCGAATGGTCCGCCATCTCTACGTATGGCGAGCACAATACGGTCGGTCTCGCCGTGCCGGGCGGTTATGTGATGGTAGGGGGCGGCGCCCACATACTGGACCCGAACGGGAACCAGGCGAACGTGGATGCCTTGCTGACGGCCGCGTACCCGGTTGGGGACGGTCAGTTCACTACCTATTATGCTTCCGATAAGGACCAGTTTACCCAGTATTTCAGCGAGGTCCAGGCGTACGTGATCGGTATAAAGCTCTTCGGCCCCGGTGGTACCGTGATCCCCACCAGCGCCGTCATCCCGCACCTGTACCTGACCTCCGTCACCTCCCAGGTTGCGGACTATCCCTCCATTTCGTTGAGCATCCCCTCCCAATACTACAACAGGATATTGAGCGCGGGCGCCATGGACGATTATGGAACGGGTTACGGTAACCTCATCACCGAGAGCGACTGGACGGGGACCGGTACGACGGCCTCCGGTAAGGACCAGCATAGCCCGGACAAGTGCGACATCATCGACAACGTGATCGCCATCGACAACTCGCCGATTGCCGGGTTTGGCACCTTAAATGTGATCAACGCCTCGCAGTCGACCAACAACGTGAACCACCTCCAGACGATCAGCGTCGCCGCTCCCTCAGGTTGGGCGCTAACCGGGGTAGGCGGACATACCACCTGGTCGGGTTATGGCAGGATGCTTTACGATATGTACGCGCCGTTTTACGACCAGGCTATCGTTGGCAGCAAAGACCAGCAGACACCCGATGTTTCGGGCGTGACCACCGTAGAGCTATCCGCGATACAACCGGCACAGTAATAAAACGGGGAGCGTTTTTGCAGGCGCTCCCCTGTTTTATGTAAAAAATTTAACACAATTCCTTTATATTGTGTTATGACATCGTTTCGCACCTTGCTATGTGTTAGCACCGTTTTCGTCCTGCTGAGCTTCCTCCCTCCCCGGAACAAGCGCAAGTTTATCGATCCCGCCAACATGGACCTCAGCGTCCGGCCCGGCGACAATTTTTACCGGTATGCCCAGGGCAACTGGATAAAGAACAACCCGGTACCGGCGTCAAAGACGCGGTGGGGCAGCTTTGACGAGCTCAGGGAACAAAGCGTGCAAAAGCTGCGCACGCTGCTCGAAGCGGCAGCGGCCGGCGCGGCGACCGATCCGAAGATGCAGAAGATCGGCGACTTCTACCTCAGCGGTATGGACAGCGCGGGGCTCGAGCGCCTCGGCTATCAGCCGATCCAGGTGGACCTCGACCGGATCAACGGCATAAAGAATACCGCCGGTCTGCTGGAGGAGGTCGCCTATGAGCGGACCCATTCCATCGCGATGCCCCTGGTGGGTTTCAACGTCGGCCCGGACCGTAAGGACGTCACCCACTACGTCCCGCAGGTGGGCCAGGGGGGCATCAGTCTCCCCGACCGCGACTACTATCTGAAGAACGACGCCCGGAGCGCCACGATCCGCTCGGCCTATAAGGCGCACGTATCGAAAATGTTCCAGCTGATCGGCCGCTCCAACCCGGACGCCGCCACCGACGCCGTCCTGCGCATCGAAAAGGCGCTGGCCTCCGCAGAGATGAGCCGCGTGGAAATGCGCGATCCCTATAAGACTTATAACAAATTCGCCTGGAAAGACCTTTCCGCCACCACGCCGGCCGTCAACTGGAAGACATGGGCCGCCGAAATGGAGGTAACCGGCGCCGATAGCGTCATCATCACCAACCCGTCTTTTCTCAAATCCCTGGACCTCCTGCTGACCGCCGTGTCGCTGGACGACTGGAAGGCTTATCTGCAATGGAACGTAGTCCGCTCCGCGGCGCCTTTCCTGAGCAATGCTTTTGTGGAAGAAGACTTCACCTTCGAAAAGGTTTTGACCGGTCAAAAGGAAGAGACGCCCCGCTGGCAACGGGTCAGCAGCCTTATCGACCGCTCGCTCGGCGACCAGCTCGGGCAGCTGTATGTCGATAAATACTTCAGCCCCGCCGCCAAGCAACGCATGCAGGAGATGGTGAACAACCTCCAGGAGACTTTTGCGGAGCGCATCCGGAAGGTCGATTGGATGAGCGACGACACCAAACAACGCGCCGTGGAGAAGCTCCAGGCTTTCCTGAAGAAGATCGGTTATCCGGATACCTGGAAGGACTACAGCAGCGTCACTATCCGCAAGGACGACCTGCTGGGCAACGTCCGGAGCTGCGGCGTCTGGGCGTATAACGACAACGTCAGCCGCCTGGGCAAGCCCGTCGACCGGACCCGCTGGTCGATGACGCCCCCCACGATCAACGCCTACTACAACGCGTCCAATAACGAAATCGTTTTCCCCGCGGGTATCCTCCAATTCCCCTTCTTCGACTTCGACGCCGACGACGCCATCAACTATGGCGGCATCGGCGCGGTGATCGGCCACGAAATGACCCACGGCTTCGACGACCAGGGCCGCCAGTTCGCCGCCGACGGCAACCTCAGGGATTGGTGGACCAAGGACGACGCCGACAAATTCAAAACCCGCGCGAACGAAGTCGTCGAGCAATACAACGGCTTTACGGTCCTGGACACCCTCCACGTCAACGGCCGCCTCACCCTCGGCGAGAACCTGGCCGACCTCGGCGGTTTGTCGATCGCCTACGAAGCGTTTACCAAAACCAAGGAGTTCAAGGACGGCAAAAAGATCGACGGCTTCACACCCCAGCAGCGCTTTTTCCTCAGCTGGTCGCAGATCTGGCGCTCCAATACCCTCCCCGAAACCTCCGCGCAGCTCATCCTCACCGATCCGCATTCCCCGGGCGAGTACCGCTGTAACGGACCCATCACCAACATCGATGCGTGGTATGACGCCTTTGGCATCAAGCCCGGCGATAAGATGTACAAGGCCCCGGACCAGCGGACGAGGATTTGGTAATGTCTTCTTTATGATCGACGAGTCGAACGGCTATGACGACATCGCGGACCTCTATATCCACGGCCGCGGCCGTGCCATCAATGGGATAGGCGCCGCCGTTGCCCGCGCGTGGGCCCGGACATTCGGACCGGGCTCCGTCGTGCTCGACCTGGGCTGCGGCACCGGTATCCCGGTCACCAACATATTGCTCGAAGCCGGCCTTACGGCGTACGCCATCGATGCCTCCCCGCGGATGGTAGCCGATTTCCGGTCGCATTTTCCGGACGTGCCTGTTGCCCTTGAAGCCGTCGAGCGGTCACGCTTTTTTGACCGCACCTTCGATGGGATCATCTCCGTCGGCCTGATGTTCCTGCTCCCCGCCACTTCTCAACGCGCGCTCATCCCCAAAATGGCCGCGGCCCTGAACCCCGGTGGCAAGCTCCTGTTCACCGCCCCGCTCTCCCCCATAACCTGGAACGACGCGATGACGGAGCAACCGTCGCGGTCCCTTGGGGCGACCGAATACCGGGGGCTCATCACAGGAGCGGGGTTGTCGCCCGGAGAGGAGTTCGATGATGAGGGGGAGAACCATTATTTCAGCGGGGTGGCGCCTTTATAAATCCGGTCCCCGGAAACCCTGGACAATGGCAGGTTTTGCCCTGGGGAAATCGAGGTTCCTTATATTCGCGCATGACCTACACCGAAAAGCTTATAGAAGCCAAGGCCGGTTATCCGTTTGACAACTGGCAGGAAAATAAAGTGGAATATGGGATGGTGCAATACACGCCCGAAAACTGCGACCGCGCCCAGGCAGTTTTGGACCGCCTGATCGAAAGCCTGATCCAGCTTGGTCCGGACACTCCAGAACCACAAAAGGTGGAATTTTTTCAACTAGCCGTGGAGGCGCTGAATGACCTCAACGACGAGATAGCCGGCCTGATTGAGACGGGGGAACGGGAAGATCTTTGCTCATTGTTCGACCAGATCGCTGGGGCGGCGGGTATAGATACGAACAAATATGGTGGCGGCGACGGGATCGCAAGTGAATGGAGGGAATGGTAGATGAAACGAGATTACGCCACATATGCCACGGAATGTTTGGATGCACTCAAACCCCTGCAGGATAAATTTCTGACGGAGTACGATGTGAACGGCTATGATGGAGTTGTCGGAGAACGGTGACTTCCAGGCGTAGTGTGAGCAGTGCGAAGCTGTAAGATGAATGCTAGAACCTCGGCCGCTAAAACACCTTAACCCCCGCCGCATACGTCGCCCCCACCTTCACCCCCAACACGTCCGCCGCGCCCACCGTCATCAAATCCCTATCCAGCACCACAAAATCGGCCCGCTTGCCGGCCTCGAGGCTCCCGATCTCGTTTTCCAAAAAGTCGGCTCGAGCCGCCCAGATCGTCATGCCACGGATGGCTTGCATACGACTTAACGCGTCTGAAGGCTGAAACCCGC